>NZ_MWKN01000037.1 GCF_002009625.1 Candidatus Phytoplasma citri | reverse complement strand
ATTCTTTCGTTTGTCAAACCGACCATCTCCTTTCAGGGTTTATCATCCCTGGCTATTGGTTAGATAGCACGAAATTTAGGCCTCTTTGGCGCCCGATATAAAACTATAAGATTTTATATTAAAAATGAAAAAATTCTATATTAATTGAAATACTACTTTTTTATCGTAACTTAAAAATAAGAAAAATGCAAATTTAAAATATTAAAAAAATATTAAATAATTTTTCAGAACTTAAAATTCTTTTCATGAAATTTTTTAATTAATATATTTTAAATAATATTTAAAATATTTTTTATATTTATAATTATCAAATATTCACGCTAATTCTTAAAATTAATAATCTACCAATCATTAATAAAAATAAACTTTCTTAGTCGGATATTGTTTTATTTTTTTTAAAGAAATAAAAAGATATCTTAATCTTATATTTTTTTTATTTATGAAAAAAAATAATAATAAGAAAAAAACTTTATTTTTTATTTTTTTAAAAAAATAAAAAAAATTAGAGATACATTATAAATGAATTTATTTAAATAAATTAGAATAATTGAAAATAGAATTAATAAATTCAATATTCCTATCAAATTAAACCATTTATAAATTTGAAAAAACAAATTCATTAAATTGACCATTGCCATTCATTCTAAAAAATTAATTGATAAAATTTCCATCCATAAATTCCAAACTTTATGTTCAATAAAAAGATTTGAAATATATTAATTTTTTTTATTATCCAAGATAAACAAAGTTATTAGGTTAAAAAATTAATTAGATGTATAAAGACCAAATATATCCTTTTTTTATTCATTATCAATATTTTATGGGAATCACAAAATAACAGATTTATATCCAAAAACTTTTTAACAAGAAGATTACTAATAAAAAAGTTTATACTATTATAAAAAAATGATATTCGTTATCGGTTAAGGATTAAAAAAAATTTTACTTACTATAATTTAAAAAAGAATCTCCCAATCATTCCTAATTTGATAAATCAAGATTTTCTCTATTTTTCTTTTATTATTGATTAGTTTAACAATCAAATTATTTCCTTTCATCTTTATGATAAAAAATTAAGATTTAGTTTTAAAGACAATTAAAAAAATATCTAAATCAAAAAACCTTGTATCATACACTCGGATCAAGGAGCAATTTATCAAACACAAAAAATTTAACAAGTTTTAATAAAAAAGTTTTTTAATGAGTATATCTCGAAAAACTAATCATCATAATAATACCTTGATTGAAAACTTTTTTAGCCAAATGAAAACGATTTTACAAAATCAAAATATTTTTTTATAAAAAAATCTCCTGATAAAATGAAAAAAATAATCAGTCAATTTCAGGTTATTAATAACTAATTAACATTTTTAATCATTTCATTTTGTTAGAATAATATGTTTTTTTACCTTTTCACCGTATTCAAACTATTCCCCATATTAAATAAATTTTAATACTGATTATTTTTTTTATTTTGTACACTAATTTTTAATTTTTTGTAATAATCGAAGAGTGAAAATAATTTTCTCTTTTATCTAAAACAACTAGTAAATAAAAAGATTTGATTCAATAACTTCAGAATTTAAAACAATTTTATGTTTACGAGAAAAAATAAAATTTTAAGGCAAGAAAAATCGGTTCGCTTATGATTAACATGATAAATAATTATAAAAAAATAAAAATTTCATAGGTATTAACCTAAAAAATAATATTTATATCTCAAATAATTATATAAAATATTAATAAATACATTATTTTTAACTGAAAATAATCAATTTAAATTTAATTAAAATTATTATATCGAATAAATCAATGTTAATAATTAAATAGAAATATGCATGTTAACATAATAAAAAAAGGAAATATTTTTTTATGCTACTTAACAAAATACAAAAACAACTTACTGATAAAATTATTAAAGTTTTTGAGAATAAACAAACTACTTTACTTATAGCTCCAACAGGTTCAGGAAAAACAGTTATGTTTTCTTTCATTTTAAAACATTTTTTACAAATAAAATCTATTAATAAAGCTTGTGTATTAGTTCATAGAGAAGAGTTAATGCAACAAAATAAAAACACCTTTGAAATCATTAATCCAAATATAACCGCATGTTTTTTTAACTCAAAAATAAAAAAATGGAGTGCTCAAGTAATTTTTGCTATGGTGCAAACTTTAGCCAAAAATCTTCCAGAAAAACCTGATATAGATATGTTAATTATTGATGAAGCTCATCATTCTGCAGCCAATACTTACAAAATAATTATCGATCATTTTCTTAAGTCTAATCCTCAATGTAAAATTCTTGGTGTTACAGCTACCCCTATAAGAGGTGACAAAAAAAAATTAAAAGAAATTTTTCCAGAAATTACAGCCCAAATTACGGTAAAAGAATTAATTAAAGCTGGTTATTTAGTAAAACCAGAAGTTTTTATTAGAGATGTTGGCATTAAAGAAAAAATATTTCAATTATATCAAAAAAATCAAGAATATAATTTAAACAAGGTAGCAGATATTATAAATACAACTGCTATTAATTCAGAAGTAATTAATCACTGGAAAAAATATGCTCAAAATCGTCAAACTATAATTTTTTGCGCAAACATCAAACATGCTCATGATGTAACAGAAGCATTTAAAAAAGCTGGTATTAAAGCTCAATTAATTACAGGAAACGATAACAGCGAAAAAAGGAATATTGTATTAAAAAAATTCGATAAAACAAAAATTCAAGTTATCGTTAATGTTAATGTATTAACAGAAGGATGGGATTGCCAAATCGTTTCATGCGTGGTTTTATTACGCCCAAGTTCGTTTAAATCTACAATAGAACAAATGATTGGTCGAGGTTTAAGACTTTTAAAAAATCACAATAAATATCCTCATATCACAAAAAAAGATTGTATTATACTAGATTTCGGAACATCTATTCAAAATAATCCTAATTTATTTGAATATTTATCTCCATATGAAAATCCAAATAAAAAACATTTAAACAAAACAAATTCTATCAATACAGAATTTAATTCCAGAGAATCTAAAGAAATACAATTCGTCAAAGATGTTAAAATGAAAAAATATGATATATTACAAAATTCAAATTTTGAATGGTATGATCTGGCTAATAATAAAAAACATTATATAGCAGGTTTTCATTCTTGGGCTTATATAACTCATTATAAAAATATTTACATAGCTATTGGCGGAACAAAAGAACCCAAAACAGCTAAATGTTTATTTAAAGGAAACGAAGATAATTGTTTCGCTATTGCTAATGATTGGTTAAATTCACATGAAACTGACAAATCAGTTTATAAAACTCAATATTGGAATACACATCATTATACATCCAAACAAAAAAATTATTTATTACGCTTATTAAAATTAAGACAAAAAAATAAAAAAATTAATTTTTCCATTTTATTTAATGAACAAAAAATAAAAAATATGAATAAATATCAAATGTCCAAAATAATAACTTTTTTAATCAAATATAATGAAATCAAAAAAATAATAATAAACATCAGAAAACTTATTAATTAATATAGTTCAAAATAAAAACAATTGTATAAAAAAATTAAAGATTTAATATATTTCTTGTAAAATTTTCAACAACAACATGATTATCATCTTTAATAATAATTAAATTAGTTTGCACATAAGGAGAAATATCTACAATCCTTTGCGGAGGAATGGCCATAATAAATTGAATCTTTAAAGAATGGAAAAAACGCATCATGCCTTCTATTCTGGCTTCATCCATATTATTAAAAGCTTCATCAAACAAAACCAAACAACCTTGATTATCATTAGCACTATTTAACTGTTCAAAACAAATAGACATGATAATGTAAAAAGGTACCTGAGTTTCACCTCCGGATTTTTCACGAAAAATTTTAGAAAACAAAGAATAATTATTGTTCATGTCTTTTATTTGAATATCATAAGTCATATAATTACGATAATCTAAAAAAGATTCTGCTATTTCTTCATAACCTTCTTCCGAAGAAATAATTTTATCAAATAATTCATCTAACAAAATATTTTCGCACATTAAACCTCTTTCAAATAACTTATTTTTGGAATCATTATTATCATAACTAGAAATTATATCATAATATTTTTTGTAATCCGGATCATTAGAAGGTTTAATAAGTATTTGATAACTATCATTACCAAAAGGTCTATCACTTAATAATTGATTTAACTTCTGAATTTGTTGTTTAGTATTATCTATGCTTTCTTTTAATTTATTAATAAATTCTTCTTTAAAAATTATTTCAGTTTTATTAGTTAATTCCTTAGCTTCTTGTTCATAATCTGATAAATTTTGAGAATTTGTAAAATTATACTCTTGATAAAAATATTCTAAACTTTCTAATCGAGCTTCAATATTAGAAATATTATATTTTTGTAAATAAATTTGCATTTGATTTATTAAATCTATTTTTTGAGTTAATTTTTGCTGTTCTATATTTTTTAAATAATCATGAATTTTATTTAAAATTAAATCATAATTATTATCATATTTTTGATAATAATTAAATAAATGTACATTTATTTTCTCTTCTATAGATGTAGAAATATTTTTGTCTATTAAAAAATTTAATTTTTGATTTAATTCAGACAAATTAATTTTAATTTTTTGAATTTCTGATTCGTAATTATTCAAATTATTTTTTAAATCTGCTATTTTAAAAAAAATTCTTTCTAATTGTTCATTATGATTCTTTTTTTGATCCAGAAGGGTAACTAAATTATCTTGGGCATCTCGCAAATTTAAATCGGAACTTAATTGAGTTATTCGTTGCGAAACATTTTGTATTTTTTCTTTAATAGAGAATAATTCAGAATATAAATTAAAATTATCCGAAATTAAAATATTAGCTAATTTACTTTTATTCAATAAATTAATCATTTCTTGATATTTATTTAATGAACTTTGATGCTGTAATAACAAAGAATTAGATTGTTGAATTTCTGATAGAATAAAATTTTTGCGCATCTTAATAGAATTTTTACCAATATAAGGAAATTGATAAAATTTTGGATTAATTTTTCTCAAAGTGTATTGACTATAAACCAAACAATCAGGAGTGATAGCTGTTTTATGTTTTTTTAAGTTTACAGAATCTAATTCACATATAATATTTGACAAAAGCAAACGAATATATTTTAAAGCATTTTCATTATTAGAAGATATCTTATTTGATAAACTGTTAAAGTTGTCTTTAATTAAAGGTATTTGTGCTACATTAACTAATCCTATATCATAAAAATTATTATCTACAGATTGTGGTAAATTTCTGTATATTTTTAATGCCTGATCAAAATAATTTTCTTCTATCAATAAATTAAATTTTCTATTCCCTAAAAAACCTTCTATAGCATTTCTCCATAAATTATCATTAATATCTATTAATTCGCATAAAGGATAAATACTGACTGAAAAACTATAAAAATCGCTTAATTTTTTATTTAAAATTTCGATTAAATTTTGTATATGACGAGGATAAACAGATATAACAGAAGAAAGAATACGACAATCTTTCTCTTTATCTGAAATTTTTTTTTGTAAATCTAAAATAATTTTATCAGAGTCATTTTTTTGTATATTAATATTAATTATTTCTTGTGAGATCGAATTCCATAATTTTTCCAAAATAAATTTTAATTTGGGTAAATTGATTTTAATTTCAGACAATTCTAAATTTAAAAAATCATTTATGCAATTTATACTATCTAAATAAATTTCAGAAAAAGATAAATTTTGTAGCTGTTTTAAATTAATTAATTCTTGATTAATTTGATGTCGAAATAAATTAATTTTTTCCTCCAAAGTATGTTCAATATTTTGATAAAAAACTAAATCTTTTTGAAGATTATTTAACAATAAGTTCCTATCATTAGATTTCAAAACAGATAATTCATTGTTTAAATTTTCTATATTTAAATGAATTTGTTCTTTCTTAAATAATAATTTTTGCAAACTTAGTTCATCAGTCTCTTTCTTGGAACGAAAACAATCCAAATCAAAATGATTTTTTTTAAGGTTTACCTTGTATACAAGACATTGATAAATTTGAATCTGCTCTTTTAAATGAATAAATTTTTTATCAGCATCTATAATATTAGATAAATAAAATAATTTATTTTTTTCAAATTCTATTTGAAATTCTAATTTTTTCAATTGTTTAAAGCTATTTTTTAAACTCGAAATATTTATAGGATTAGGTTCTAACAGAAACTCAAAAACAAAATTTTGCAAATTAAGTGGTTTAAAAGCTAAAGCTTTAGGTAACATTTGGATATATTTGCTCACATTAATGTTTAAATAATTACCTATAGCGTTCTGATATTGTTTTTTAGTATCAAAAAAATTAAAATCAGAAACATATTTTCTTAAAAAAAGAAACAGTTGTTTATGAGTTTTAGGTTGATCATCTTCTACACACATATTATTAATAAACTTCATATTTTCTATAAAATAAAATTTTTCTTTTAATTGTCCGCTACGGGAAAGTTCTAAAGCGCAACCGAAAATACTATATTTTTTGTTAATATTATCATAAAATTCTAATAAAATATGAGTAATAACATCTTGATCTCTTAAAAATTCTTTATTCTCTGCTCCAATTTTACAACGCATATAACTCTCTAAAGAACGTTTAGCATTAACATTTGCTGCTATATTAAATTTAACATGATTACGTTCCCCTATTAAAACATATTGTAAAGCATCCAATAAAGTAGATTTACCAGAACCATTTTCTCCGGAAACCAAAGCATTATTTTCGATATCAATAACTTGAAAATCAAAAAAATGCCAATTTACTAATTGTATTTTCGTCAATTTTTTCATTTTAATTTTTCACATCCGTAGTAAATAATTCTTGATAATATTGCAGCATACCCAAATTAATTAAATACAAAATAGTTGGATAAATACGAATTACCAAATCATTAGGCAAATAATGATTATAATCAGAGAAATCAATAATATTATATTGTTTAAATAAAATTAAAGAATTCTTTATTTTTTCTTTAGTTAATTTATGAATTTCAGCATAACCGATACTTTTTAATTCAAGATAAATATCTTGTAAAAAAATTTCAATTTTATTATTTAAAGGCATTAATTCTTTCTTTTTTTGAAATAAAATTCTAAACAAAAATAATAATAAACTTTCTTCTTTTTTAATTCTTAATTTATTCAATTGTTGAACATTTTTAAGAAAAATAACTTCATCATGTTTATGAATTTCCAATTCAAAATCAATTAATTTCAAAAAATAAATAAACATTTCTTGATGTAATAAAATAAATCTATAATCATTTAAATCAGAATTTTTTTGAGAAGTTAAATAATTAACTTGAAATAATTTATTAATAATTCGAGAAAAAATATCTTTTTCCTTTTCTTTCAAAATTTTAAATTTCTGAGAAAATATTTGCAACTCTTGTGTTTTTTGATCCATAATTTCGCTTCCTAAAAATATTCTGAATTAAAAAATCCTAAATTTAATACAAATATAACATATTTTAAAAACCGCCATAAATTTAAAAAAATTTTTGATCTATATTTAAATAAGTATATTTTTTTTAAAAAAATCATATAATTGATCTGAATCAATATGAGGAGCTATAAATTTAGCTACTTCTTTAGTACGTGGATATAAACTATTACCCATAGCTATACCAATATCAGCATAAGATAACATTTCAACATCATTACTACCATCTCCTGTACAAATTAATTGATAATCGGGATATTTGGATTTAATTTTTGCAATACCATAAGATTTATTAACATAATCAACAGTTAAATCTACATGACTATTCCAAAAGCATATATTTAAAAAACTTAAATCATTTTTAAAATTTTTAATTTTCTTAACATCCGAACCTAAAGCAACCATAAAATAGATCTTAGACATTAATTTTAAATCATAATCTAAAACATAATTTAATTCTTTTTGATAATAACGAATCAAAGATTTATCTGATAAATTAGGATTATATAAAATTACTTCTTTGTCGATATTAACGCCTGCTAATAAAATATTAAAATTTTTAATTTTGTTAACAAAACATTCGATATTTTTAGACGGAATCGGATTTTCATCAATAATACCGTCATTTTTAGATATAGTAACAGCACCATTCATAATAACAAAATAATGAAAGCAAGATATCAAATCTCCTAAAACATTTAAATTACGATAATTTCTTCCTGTAGCGATACCTAAAATAATACCTGGTTTGCTTGCTAAATCTAAAATTAATTTTTTGGTTTGCGGCAAAATTATTTGTTTTTTATTATGATAAAGAGTTTGATCTATATCAAAAAAATATATTCTTTTCATCTGACATTATCTTCCTAATTCTTGTTTTTTTTAATTATTAAAAGTAAAAAATTTATTAAAAATTATAAATAAAATTTGAATAAAAATAATTTGATTCAACATTCAAATAATAAAAAAATTATAACAAATCTTATATACACCAAAGAAACAGAAATTTTTATTATAAAATATATAATTATTTTTTTAAAAATTAAAGATATAAATTAAAATTATATAAAAATTTATCATTTTTATTATTTATAAATACGGATAGATTAATTGCGTTTTATGCAGCGATTTTTATTTGCTGTTTTATTTACAATCAGCCCCCGTCCAAACCGGACAAGCAAGTTTCC
>NZ_MWKN01000036.1 GCF_002009625.1 Candidatus Phytoplasma citri | reverse complement strand
CGGATGTACTCAACTCTTGTCTTTGGGTTTAGATTGATGAAGCTATCAATCCCCAGTTGATGGTGTTGGTTTTTATACCATGCTTTCCCATATTCTGGGCTCTTCTTCCAAATTGGCTTTCCTTTTTTAATTAGTTCATCCATTTTCAGATCGATGTCGTGTAAATATACATTCACCAACAGGGGAGAGATTATTCCTCCTTGAAGAGAACCTGATAAAGATTCGTATCTGATCCCATCTTTCATGAAGCCGACTTTCAACCATTTGTTAATGGTCGAGAGGACTTTATTCTTTCTGATGAACCGATTTAAGGTTC
>NZ_MWKN01000035.1 GCF_002009625.1 Candidatus Phytoplasma citri | reverse complement strand
GGAAAGCGGTGTGCTTGGAAACTTGCTCGCACCGTTTGGACGGGGGCTGATTGTAAATAAAACAGCAAAGATAAATCGCTGCATAAAACGCAATTAATCTATCTGTATCTTTAGATCCTTTAGCAGAAGGTTTGTTAATTGTAATAATTAATAAAGCAACAAAATTAGCATTTTTATTTAACGATTTAGATAAACAATATCAAGGCACTGCCATTTTTAATAAAAATTATGATACCTTAGATGTTAACGGGAAATTAATGGACACTAAAAACATAATTTTATCTGAATCTACGATAAAACAAAATTTTGATTTTTTTGATAACAAACAATATTGGCAAACTCCTCCGATTTTCTCTGCTATCAAGATTAAAGGTCAAAAAATGTATAATTTAGCTAGAAAACAAAAATATCTAGAAATTCCTCCGCGAAAAGTAACCATTTCAAATTTGAAATTAATTTCATATGATAACAAAGAACAAGAAGCTAAATTTCAAGTAAATGTATCTAAAGGAACTTATATAAGAAGTTTAATTAGAGATATTGGAAAAAATATGAATACTTACGGAGGGGCGCCAAAGATGCCTAAATTTCCTGCTATCTAACCAATAGCCAGGGCCGATAAACCCTGAAAGGAGATGGTCGGTTTGGCAGACGAAAGAATGCCAA
>NZ_MWKN01000034.1 GCF_002009625.1 Candidatus Phytoplasma citri | reverse complement strand
TGACATTCTTTCGTTTGTCAAACCGACCATCTCCTTTCAGAGTTTATCAGCTCTGGCTATTGGTTAGATAGCACGAAATTTAGGCCTCTTTGGCGCCCAATCCCAAACATCTAACTTCTAAAAATATTTATATCAATATATATCGATATAAAATAATAATCAAATAGTAAATCATAATTATCTTTTGTAATTATTAAATATATTTTTAATAATTTTTTTTATTTTAGAAATAATTTTATTTATTTGAGCAATTCAAAAATGAAACCAAGATGAATTATTTTTTGATTTTTGATTTAATTTATCTAATTCTTCCAATTGTTGAAAAAGTTTTTTTTGAGTATTCGATAAATTTTGTGGTGTATAAATTTTAATAATCACATAATGATCGCCTAAACTAGAAGGAGAATTAACATAAGGAACACCTTTATTTTTTAATCTAAATTTAGTATCGGTTTGTGTACCAGCAGGCACTTTTAATTTAACATCACCATGAATAGTATCAACATTAATAATTGTACCTAAAGCTGCTTGGTAAAAATTAATTAGTACCGAAGAAAAAATATCATTACCTTTACGCTGAAAAATCTTATGAGATTGAACCTCGATATCCACATACAAATCCCCACTAGGTGTTCCCGAAGGACCTTGATGTCCTTGATTTGGAGATTTCAATGTCATGCCACTTTCGACTCCGGCAGGTATATTTAAAGTAACTTTATGCTTACTTTTTACTAGGCCAATTCCTTGGCAAAAAACACATTTATCTAAAATAATTTTTTTTTGACCACTACACTCAGGGCAAACTTGTTTTGAAACACTTACAAACCAACCCTGTTGGGTATAAGAAATATAACCAGATCCTTTACAAACGTGACACACCCTAATATCATTTTTTGTTTTGGCCCCTGTACCATTACATTTTTCGCAATGTTCTTTAACATAAAATTCAATTGATTTTTGAGTACCTAAAACAGCTTCCATAAAACTAATAGTTATTTTTATATTATGATCTTCACCTTTAGAAGTTTGGCGATTACTTTTTCTACGACCGAAAAAACTCGAAAAAATATCTTCAAATTCATCAAAATTAGCACTTTGAAAACCTTGAAAATCACTATTAAAACCTTGATTATTAAAACTATGGCCCATTTGATCATACTGAGCTCGTTTATCGGTATCACTCAATACTTCGAAAGCTTCTTGTATTTCTTTAAATTTAGCATCAGCATTAGCTTCTTTACAACGATCAGGATGATATTTTTTAGCAAGACTTCGATAAGCTCGTTTAATATCATCCAAATTAGCATCACGTGATAATCCTAAAACTTCGTAATAGTCTTTTTTTTGTTTCAAAATAAAACTCCTCGTTGTAATAAAATAGATAAAATTTAATAAATAAACCAAAAAAAGTTATTAGATCTTTTTTTGGCTCTTTATTGAATTTATTAGGGCGTCAAAGAGGCCTAAA
>NZ_MWKN01000033.1 GCF_002009625.1 Candidatus Phytoplasma citri | reverse complement strand
TATTTAATTAAATTTTTTTATTATTTAATTATCTTAAAAAATTTCTATTTAATTGAAATAATTGTTGATTAAAATCATTTATTAATTGGATTAAAATCGGATTATTATAATAACCTCTATTTATAATTGAATTTCTTTGTTCTTCTAGATTTTTAATAAGATTTACGTAACGAAAATATCTTTTATTTAATATAGATTTCGTTTTTTGTTCTTTACAAGATGATGACCATATAAATAATTCTTGTTTTTTTACCGAAAAATCCCAAATCTTGTTATTTATTATAATCAAATGTTCTGATGCTATTAAATCTAATGAATTGTTATTTTCCATAGCTATAACTTGATTATTATTTATCAAAAGTAATCCCAAAAAAATAAACAAATAAATAATTATTATTTTTGATTTATTTTGTAATTTGAACATATTAATTAAAT
>NZ_MWKN01000032.1 GCF_002009625.1 Candidatus Phytoplasma citri | reverse complement strand
GCGGTGTGCTTGGAAACTTGCTTGTCCGGTTTGGACGGGGGCTGATTGTAAATAAAACAGCAAATACAAATCGCTGCATAAAACGCAATTAATCTATCCGTATTTAAAGGCCATGCTCAATATTCTTGTTCAAACGATATAGTTTGTTCTTCAGTATCTACTGCTATAATAGTGACTATTAATGCTATTGAATTGTTAGACTTAAGTAATAAAATTAATTTTAAATTAAAAAAAGGTTATTTTAAATTAATTTTATTAGAATCTAATTTAATAGTGAATAAATTATTAAAAAATTTTCAATATACTTTTAAAGATTTAAGTCGGCAATATCCAAATTGTTTAAAAATTAAATTAATTAAAAAATTAAATTAATTAAATAAAAGATTTAAGTCTATAATATCCAAATCGTTTAAAAATGAAATTAGTTAAAAATATAGATAAATTAAAAGAGGTTAATTATGTTTAAGTTAAATATTCAATTATTTGCCACTAAAAAAGGGGTTAGTTCTACACGCAATGGGCGTGATTCCCATTCTAAATCTTTAGGCGCTAAATTATCAGATGGTCAATATACAAATGCCGGATCTATTATTTATCGTCAAAGAGGAACTAAAGTTATGCCGGGTAAAAACGTTGGTATTGGTAAAGATGATACTTTATTTGCTCTTATTAAGGGTTTTGTTAAATTCGAAAAAATTCGTATTAATAAAAAACAAAAAACTTGTGCTTCAGTTTATAACAGTATTTTGCAAAAATAATTATTATAATTTTTTTAAATAAGTATTTTTACATAAAAGAATTTAAATAATATTTAAAGTAGTTTTATATTAATATTTAATGTTTTAATTAGAAGTTATTTGGTTTATAAACAATTTTTAATTAAATTAAAAAAAGTTAATTTTTCAAAAATAAAAATATTGGAATGTAAGTGAATGTTTTGGTTAATTATAATTTAGAGAATATTATTCGTTATATGCTGTAAAAAATAAAATTTATTGCCGAATTGAACGGATAATTTATCTAAATAAATTAATTTAGGGAATTATATGAATTTTATTGATGAAGTGATAAATTACGTTAAAGCTGGTGACGGAGGATGTGGTAAGGTAGCTTTTAGAAGAGAAAAATATGTTCCTTACGGAGGACCTTCAGGGGGAAATGGAGGTAATGGAGGATCTGTAATTTTTGTAGGTGTTTCAGGTGAAAATAATTTATTTAAACTTAAGTATCGTAAAAAAATTAAAGCTTTAAATGGTTATAATGGCGAAAATAAAAATAAAAACGGAGCTAATGCTCCTGATTTGTTTATAGAAGTTCCTTTAGGTGTTTTAATTTATAATCATAAAAATAATCAATTAATTGGAGAAATTTTGGAAGCCGGAGAACGTTTAATAATTGCTCGAGGTGGTAAAGGCGGTAAGGGCAATTTTGCTTTGACTAATCATTTTAATTCAGCTCCGTCTTATGCTGAAAAAGGCGATTTAGGAGAAAGTTTAATTATTAGAACAGAATTAAAAATGTTAGCAGATGTCGGTTTATTAGGTTTTCCTAATGTAGGTAAATCATCTTTGTTAGCCGCTTTATCTAATGCTAAGCCAAAAATTTCTTCTTATCCTTTTACTACTTTAACTCCTTGTTTAGGAATGGTTTTTGATAAAAAATTAAATTTTGTGATTGCTGATATTCCTGGTTTAATCGAAAATGCTTCTTTAGGACGTGGCCAGGGTATTAATTTTTTAAAACATATCGAAAGATGTAAATTGTTATTACATATATGTGATGCTTCAAATGATGATATTTATTTAAATTATTTATTATTAAATGAAGAATTAAAAAAATATCATATTAATATGTTAAAAAAACCTCAAATAATAGTTGTTAATAAAAAAGATTTGCCTTGTTTTCAAAAAAATTTTCTTATTTTAACCCAACGAATAAAAGATAAGATTATTATGCCTATTTCTGTTATTAATTATTTAGGTTTAACAGAGTTAAAAAATATTATTATAGAACATTTACAAAGAAGTGATTTGTGTAATATAGATACAACCGCGAATAATATTCAAAATAAAAAGATTTTTACTTTGAATGAATCTGTTAAATTTATTATTTCTAAAGAAAGTAATGGTTGTTATGTAGTTACCGGTGATTATATTGAAAAATTATTTCATAGAACAGATTTTAATAATCATGAATCAATTAGTCATTTTTCTTATATTTTGAAAAAAATAGGAGTTGAAGAAGAATTAAAAAAAAGAGGAATGAGATCCTCTGATCAAGTAAAAATTTGTAATTGTATTTTTGAATTTGTAAATGAGACAAATTTTTAAATAATGCATTTATAAAAAACAAAAAGGAGAATTATACATATATGAAAAAACTAAAATTATCATCTTTAGAAAGAATAG
Source organism: Candidatus Phytoplasma citri (assembly GCF_002009625.1). GTDB lineage: Bacteria > Bacillota_I > Bacilli_A > Acholeplasmatales > Acholeplasmataceae > Phytoplasma > Phytoplasma citri. The sequence goes on along the minus strand of NZ_MWKN01000032.1, from coordinate 10,366 downwards.
CTTTTTTATCTTGTTTATCTTCTTTGTCTCTTGTTTTAGATTTAATTTTTAAAAAGTTATTCACTTCTTATTCTATATTGCGTTTTTTTAATTCTATTATTTGGTTAGATGGTTTCAAATTAATACCTTTATTTTTTATTCCTTTATTCAATCGTCATTATTTTTGGTCTTTTATTTCTGTTTCTTTTATAGAAATTATTGCTTTTTGTTTCAGAGGCACTGTTTATCCATATAATCCATTATTAACTTTATTTTATGGTCTTTGTTTGGGTATTTTGCCTATTTTTTTACTTTCAAAATATTTTAATTCATTTTTATCTGTTTATTGGCGAATAACTTTAATTTGTTGTTTATATTTTATAACATATATTTTATTGAATCTTTTTTGTTTAGATTATATTTTTTATAATAAAAATTATGATTATTTAAATAATTTTTCTGTTTATAATAAATTTTTAAAAAGATTTGTATCTCCTTGGATTTATATTCGTTTTTTATCAGTTTTTTTCTTTTCAGGATTTTTAACTTATATTTATTTAACGATATATCGGCAATTTTTATCTTTTTATTTCGTTAATCATACTAAAATATAATTAATTTTAGTTTTAAATTATAAAATAAAGTTATTTTTTTATTAATGGAAATATTGATTAGTTTTAGGTCTGTGTTTTTGAATATTGTGAAATTTTTTTTAATAAAATTTTTGTTACATCATTGATAGACATATTGTCATCATTAATACGAATTTCTAAAAGTTTATTTTTTTTACGGTATTGTTCTATTAAAGGGTAGGTTTCTTTTTGATAAATTGCTAAACGTTCATTAAAGGTTATTAAATTATCATCTTTTCTTTGGATTAAGATATTGTTATCCTTATCACATATTCCGTTTTTGTTAGGTTTTTTAGTTTCTAAATGATAAATTTCTCTACATTTTGGGCATATTCGTCTACCTAAAATTCTTTTTTGTAAAATTTTGATATCGGAATTGAAATAAATTACTTTTGTCAAAATAATATTTTTTTGTTGAAATAATTTATCCAAAAACATAGCTTGTATTGAATTTCTAGGAAATCCATCCAAAATAAAACCTTTTTTATTTTGTTCTTTTAATAATTGTTCTTCAATCATAGCATTTGTGATATGATTAGGAACTAAAAAACCTTTTTCTATATAAGAATTGGCTAATTTTCCTAAATTAGTATTTAATTGTAAATTTTTTCTGAAAATATCTCCTGTTGAAATATGTGGAATATTAAAATATTTAGATAAAATTATCGCTTGTGTTCCTTTGCCAGTAGCAGGCGGTCCTATTAATATTATATTCATTCTATAACCTTTCTTATTTGGATAGAATTTAATTAGGGAATTATCTCTTAAATCCATTTTTAATATTTAATATAATATAAAGTTTGCAGTTCTATTGATTTTAAAAAAACGCTAATGTGAAGGTCAATTAATTTTTTGAATTAAATTATTTCATTATCAAATAATGTGCTTATTGAGGTTTTAAATATGTTATTTTTAAATTTTATAAAATTTATAATTAAAAATTGAAAAGGGTAAACACTAAGTATTTATATCACATAAATTTACTAATTTCAATAATATTGATATTTTACTATCTAATAGATTTTTTAAATTTTTATATTCATTAATTTAAATTTAACTATTTACTTGACTATATTTTGGTTTTATCATAAAATATATGATATATAGTGTTGTATTGATTAATCTATATGTACTTTAGCGTTTTCAAAATTAAATAAAAAATAAAATTTCACTTATAAGTGAATTAAAAAGGAGCATTGTGGATGTCTACCGCAAAACCGATTTGGAAAAAGTCACGTTTTTTGAATTTTTCTTTAACCGGAACAGGAAAAGAATTATTAAATAAAAAAGATCATTTTAATTTAAGTAAAAATAAAAAAAGAAAAAATAAATTAAGTGATTATGGACTTCAGTTACAAGAAAAACAAAAAGTTCGTTTTACTTATTGTATGTCTGAAAAACAATTTAAGCGTTTTTTTGTTAATGCAGCCAAATTTAAAGGTTCTCATGGGGAAAACTTTTTAATATCCTTAGAATCTCGTTTAGATAGAATTGTGAATTTATTAGGTTTTTCTAAAACTATTTTACAAGCAAGACAATTAATTTCTCATGGTCATGTTTTAGTAGATGGTAAAAAAGTTGATATTAGTTCTTATGTTGTTAAACCCGGACAAAAAATAACTTTAAAAGAAAAAGCAAAACAAATGAAAATAGTTTCTTATTGTTTGGAAACATCCAAAAATAATAAAGTAGACTATGTTGTTTTGGATAAAATTTCTTTAATAGGTAGTTATATCCGATATCCTTATAGAAATGAGTTTTTAACAGATATTAACGAGCAATTAATTGTGGAATATTATAATAGATAAAATTTCTTTTTATTAAGAAACAATAATAAAGAAATTTTTGGGTATTCATATTAAGCAAATTACTTTATTTAGGGAGTTGTATAATCAAAATGAAGTTGCCTTTTAGGAAAAGTTTTTTTTCTAACATTAATTTTCTTAAGAATGTTAGTCGCCAAGATATTAATGAACTTTTAGTCTATTTATCTTCTAGTTTTAATGGTTTATCTTTGGATGAAATTGATGAAAGAAAGAAAAATTCTAATGTTAATGTTTTAAATAAAAAAAAAATTATTATTTTATCAAAATTATAAGAGTTTTATTAAATCCTTTTAATTTTATCTTATTATTTTTATTAATTTTTTATTTTTTTAAAGATATTTATTTAGCAGATCCTAAAGTTAGGGACTATGCTACTTGTTTTATTGTATCTTTTATTTTAATGGTTTCCAATTTTATGCATTGGTTACAAGAAGCTAGATTTTCTAGTGTAATAGATAAACTTAAAAAAATTGTTTCTTTAACGGCATCTGTAAAAAGATCTGACCAAATTTTTAAAATACCTTTAAACGAATTATTAGTTGGGGATATAGTTTTATTATCAGCCGGAGATATCATTCCGGCAGATATTAGATTATTAGAGACTAAAGATTTTTTTGTTAAAGAAACAACTTTTACAGGGGAATCGGATGCGGTAGAAAAAAATGCTTTTTCTCAAACAGAATCAAATGATCTTTTAAAAGATCCTAGATTAGTTTTTATGGGTACTAATGTTGTTTCGGGTTATGCTGTTGGCATTGTAGTTTTGACAGGATTAAATACTTATTTAGGTCATATTCATCAATCTTTAGATAAAGATAAAACTTATTCTTCTTTAAAGCAAGGTATCAATTCTATTGTTAAAATATTAATCAGTTGTATTTTGATTTTATTTCCTTTAATTTTTGTTTTAAATTGGTATAAGTGTACAGAAAAATTTATTTTTTGGAATGTTTTTGCTTTCGCTTTGAGTATAATTTTAGGAATTACTCCTGAAATGTTGCCTTTGATTGTAACAACTTCTTTTATGAGAGGGGTTGCTGTTCTTTCTAAATATAACGTTATTGTAAAAAATTTATATTCTATGCAAGATTTTGGTGCTATAGATATTTTATTCACTGACAAAACAGGAACTTTAACAGAAGATAGTGTTGCTATTGACAATTTTTTAGATATTTATAATAAAAGTAATTTTAAAATTTTACAATATGCTTATTTAAATAGTTATTTTCAAACAGGTTTAAAAAATGTTATAGATAAAGCAATTATTGATAAAATGCATAATAATTGTCATTTTGATTCTATGTTAGCGAAAAATTTTATTAAAATTGATGAAATTCCTTTTGATTTTAAACGTCGCATTATGACTATTTCGCTTCATAATATTTATGAGGATTATAATTTAATCATTACTAAAGGGGCGATTGAAGAAATATTAAATATTTGTAATTATGCCGAATGTATTGATCCGAAAACAAATCAAGCTCAAATATTAAATATTGATAAATCTCAGATTTTAAATCATGTTATTCATTATAATCAGTTAGGATTTCGCGTAATTGGGGTCGCTTATAAACTAATTCAAAAAAATCAAAATTTGATATTTCATAATGATAAAAAAATAGAAAATAACATGATTATATTAGGTTTTTTAATTTTATTAGATCCTCCTAAAATTAGTTCTGCAGATGCTGTTTTAGCTTTAAAAAGTTGTGGCGTAGATGTGAAAATTTTAACTGGTGATAACGAGATTTTATCAAAAATTATTGCTAGTAAAGTTAATATTGATTCTACAAAATGTTTATTAGGTTCTAATTTGATTGAAATGAGTGATGAAGAAATTTATAAACAAGCTCATTATACTAGTATTTTTGCTAAATTATATCCAGAACAAAAAGCTAGAATTATTAATATTTTTCGTCAAAAAGGACATATTGTAGGTTTTATAGGTGATGGTATTAATGATGCTATCGCTATGAAAAACGCAGATTTATCTATTACTGTTGATTCGGGAGCTGAAGTTGCTAAAGAATCAGCAGATGTTATTTTATTGAATAAAAATTTAACTGTACTAAAAGATGCCATTTTAGAGGGTCGAAAAAATTATATTAATATGTTGAAATATATTAAATTCACTTTAGCCTCTAATTTTGGTAATATTTTAAGTATTTTATTAGCTTCTTATTATTTGCCTTTTATTCCTTTTATGCCTATTCAAATTTTATGTTTAAATTTAATTTATGATTTATCTTGTTTAGTTTTACCTTTTGATGATGTAGAATCTATTTATTTGAAAAAAAAATCTTGTTGGAATAGTCGTGATATTTGTTTTTTTATGATTTCATTTGGGATATTAACTTTTATTTTTGATATTTTATTTTGTTCTAGTTTATTATGGAATTATGGTATTGTTTCCTTTAGTGATTGGACTTGTGATAAAATTAATTTATTTAGATCAGGATGGTTTATTTTTTCAATTTGGACTCAATTTTTAACTATTTTTTATCTTAGAACTCTTAATTGTTTGAGAAATTTGAAAAAAACTATTTATATATTTATATTACCTTTTATAGCTGGAATTTTAGCTTCTTATTTACCTTGTATAAGTTTTTTATCAAAAAGATTATATTTTGATAATCCTTTTGATAAAAATTATGTTTTTATTTTGTTAAGCTTTTTATGTTTGTATTGTTTATGTTTATTTTTGGTTAAAAAATTATTTATTATAAATAAACGTGATCTTTTGTGAGATTATATTATTGTTGATCGAATGGATAGGTGCGTTTAATGATTTATTGGCAAGATATTTTAAATATATTATTATTTTTTACAATTATTTTAATATTATTTTATATTTCTTTAAATATTTTTTTTAGTAAATACGAAGTTATTAAGGTAGTTTATTGTTTTTTTTTAGGAATTTTATTTGTTTATTGTTTGGAATTTTTTTTGGAAAAATATAATTATTTTGAACCAATTAGAAATTTTTTAGAAAAAATTAATATTTATAATGTGATATTAAATTTTGTTATGATAGTACCTATCATTATTAAAGCTCCTTATTTACGTTTTTATGTTCAAAATTGGTCTGGTTTTTGGAATCGAAAAAAAATGATAGTTATGGGTAATAAAAATACACAAAATCAAATTTTAAAAGCTGTTTGGTTTATGTCAGAAAAAAAAATAGGTTCTTTAATTACTATTGAAAAATATAATACCTTAGAACAATTCGCGCAAAAATCTATTTTTATTGATGCTAATGTTTCTTACGAATTGTTAATTAATATTTTTATGCCTAATACTCCTTTACATGATGGTGCTGTTATTATTCGTGGTAATAAAATTTTATCTGCTGGAGCTTATTTTATGTTATCTGATAATCAACATTTTGAAAAAATTACAGGTTCTCGACATCGAGCTGCTTTAGGTATCAGTGAACATACTGATAGTATGACTATTATAGTTTCCGAAGAGACAGGCGATATTTCTATTGCTGTAGATGGTATTATGTTGTTGATGAATGAACGTACTAAATTTGAAGAATATTTAACTATGTTTATGGGTTAATTATGGATAAATTTGTTTATGAATCATAAATTTATTAAATTATATAATAGAAAATTTTGATTATTTTATAAATTATTTATAAATTACAAATAGTTTTTTATTAAATTAAATTTTTAAGTATAATTAATTTTAATTTAATTAAATTTTTGGTTGTTTTATTAGGTATAAATTGATTAAATATTTTAAAAAGCATAAATTATTTTATTTATTTCTTAAGATAATTATTTTTAATGATAATTTTTAAAATAATAAATTAATAATAATTATTTGATTTTTTATGTTTTTTTAAAATAAATTTAGATATATGGAGTTAATAGTGTTCAATAAAATTCAAAAAATAATTTCGGAACAATTATCATTGTCTGAAGATCTAATTCAATTAGATACAAAATTAAAGGAAGATTTAGGGATGGATTCTATTGATGCTGTTAATTTGGCTATTCAATTAGAAAAAATTTTTAATATTAAAATTAGTGATGAACAATTACAACAATTTAAATCAGTAAAAGATATTGTAGTTTATATTGAAGATCATGATTCTGGAAACACAGAATAAAATTAAACTGTTTAATCGAAAAAATTGGAGTTAAAAAAAGTTTTTTATGTTAATTTATGATTTTCGTAGTATAGAAGCTAAATGGCAATTACATTGGGAACAACAACAAACATTTAAAACCGAAATTGATTATAATAAAAAAAAATTTTATTGTTTAGATATGTTTCCGTATCCTTCTGCTCAAGGATTGCATGTCGGACATTTAGAAGGTTATTCTGCTAGTGATATTATTAATAGATTTTTTCGAATGCAAGGGTTTAATGTGTTACATCCTTTTGGATGGGATTCTTTTGGTTTGCCTACAGAACGTTATGCCTCGCAAACAGGTCAACATCCTTCTTATGTAACTTATCAGAATATTGAAAACTTCAAAAAACAAATAAAATTGCTCGGAAAAGGTATTGATTGGAGTAGAGAATTAGCGACTTCAGATTCTTATTATTATAAATGGACTCAATGGATTTTTAAAAAACTTTATCAAGAAGGATTAGCTGTTTTGCAAGATGTTGAGGTAAATTTTTGTCCTCAATTAGGTACGGTATTAGCAAATGAAGAGGTTATTTCTACTTCTGAAGGTATTATATCAGAACGTGGTGGTCATCCTGTTTTCAAACGTAAAATGAAACAATGGATTTTAAAAATTACCAAATATGCGGATAGACTTTTGAATGATTTGTCATTATTAGATTGGCCAGAGTCTATTAAGGAAATGCAAATTAAATGGATCGGAAAAACACCAGGTTTTATTTTTTATTTTATTTTATCGGTTGAGAGCAAACAAATTTTGTCTGTTTTCACTACTATGCCTCAAACAATTTTTGGAGTTAGTGCTTTAATTTTGGCTCCTGAACATCCTTTGATATCAATTTTGACTACTTCTGAAAATCAACAATTAGTTGATAATTATTTACAAAAAACTCAACGTAAGAGCAATTTAGAAAGAGATATTAATAGAGAAATTACGGGAGTTTTTACAGGTAGTTATGCTATTAACCCTTGTAATAATCAAAAAATTCCTATTTGGATTTCAGATTATGTTTTTATGCATTATGGTACAGGAGCATTAATGTCAGTTCCTTTGTATAATCAAAAAGATTTTATTTTTGCTCAAAAATATAATTTGAACAAATATATTATTAAATATTGTGGTCCTCGTTGCCATTTATATTCAAGAAAAGAAAACATTAAAAAACCATGTTTACAAAAAAGTGGTAATTTTATTAATAGTGATTTTTTAAATGGTTTAGATGAATTATCTGCTAAAGAAAAAATCATAAATTTATCTATTAAAAATAAATGGGGTGAATTATTTAATACTTATAAAATTCATGATTGGTTATATTCTCGTCAAATTTATTGGGGAGAACCTTTTCCTGTTTATTATGATGAAAATAATAAAATTTATTTAATGTCTGATGATGAATTACCTTTAGAATTGCCTGAAACTGATAATCTAGAACAATTATATAAAGGTGGTTCGCCTTTATCTCAAATTCATTCTTGGTTATATTTTTGTAAAGATGATAAAATTTATAAACGTGATTCTAATACTATGCCTCAATTTGCAGGTAGTTCTTGGTATTATATAGGCTATATTTTGAAAAATTATCTAAGTATGATCCCTTTAAATACTATGGAAGCTAAAGAATTATTAGATTATTTTTTGCCTGTAGATGTTTATATTGGCGGCGCCGAACATGTTCATGGTCATTTAATTTATGCTCGATTTTGGTGTAAATGTTTATATGATTGGGGCTTAATATCAACTCCTGAACCTTTTTATAAATTAATAAATCAAGGTATGATTTTAGGAAATGATAATTTAAAGATGAGTAAATCTAGGGGTAATATTGTTAATGCTTCGGAAGTTTTAAATACTTATGGAGCTGATGTAATAAGACTTTATATTATGTTTTTAGGACCTTTAGAAGATAATAAATCTTGGTCAGATCAAGGTTTAAAAGGTATTCAACGTTTTTTAAATCGTATTTATAATATTTTTGATAATTTTATTATTTATGAATCAAATTTTGCAATTTTAAATAAAATTACACACCAAACTATTAAAAAAGTCACTGAGTATTATCAAAAATGTCAATTTAATAAAGTTATTAGTCAATTAATGATTTTTACTAATTCTATTTATCAATATGAAAAGGTAGATCGTTATCAAATTAGAATTTTATTACAATTATTAAATCCTATAGCTCCGCATATTACAGAAGAATTAAATCAAGTGAAATTAAAATCTAATCAAGAATTAGTGTATTCTCCTTGGCCAAAATATGATATTTCCTTTTTAGAAGAAAAAGAGGTTGTTGTTGTTATTCAAATTAATGGTAAAATTAAATCTAAATTATTAATTCCTTTAGATACAGAAAAATCTGAAATTTTAAAAATTATTCAAAAAGATGAAAAAATTTTAAGTTTTATTAAAAATAAAGAAATTATTAATACTATTTATATCAAAAATAAATTGTTAAATATAGTTATGATATAGATTTATTTTTATTTGATTTTAATCATTTAATAATTAAATACTAAATACTTTACTTATAATGTTTTAGAAAGAATGGTTTTTTAATTAATTTATGCGATTGAATAAGGAAGGGATGTTGATAATTATTTCAGGACCATCAGGAGTTGGTAAAGGAACGGTTAAGAAATTATTATTAGAGAGAATTGAAAATAATTTAGTTTATTCAGTTTCTATGACTACTAGGTCTCCAAGAATAAATGAAAAAAATGGTAAAGATTATTTTTTTGTTAGTAACCAATATTTTAAAGATAAAATTAAAGAAAATTATTTTTTAGAGTATAATGAATTTATTGGTAATTATTATGGTACTCCTAAAATTAAAGTAATGGAAGAATTAAAACAAAATAAAGATGTTTTGTTAGAGATAGATGTTCAAGGAGCTTTACAAATTAGCAATAATTTTATTAAAAGCAAAAGTGTTTTTATTTTTTTAGCTCCTCCTTCTATTGCAATTTTAAAACAACGTATTCAATATCGAAATACAGAGTCTTCGCAAATTATTAATGAACGAATTGTTAAAGCTCGTCAAGAATTATTATTGATTCAAAAAATAAAAAAATATGATTACATGATTATCAATGATAAATTAGACGAAACAGTTAATATTATTAAATCTATTTTAATTGCAGAACGTGTAAAATTTAAAAGAATGATTAAGTTTTATTCGTCTCAAATTTTAATTTGAAATTATATTAAAGAAAGGAAATTATTCTGACAAATGATTTTTAATCAAAAAAAAGGTTTTTCAACTGATTCTATCGATGATTTATTAAAATGTATTGATTCTAAATATAAATTAGCTTATGTTGCTGGAAAAATTGCTCATGTTATAGAAACTAAAGATGAATTTTATAAATCTAAAATTAAAGGTAAAAAAATTGTTAGTAAAGCTTTATCCGAAATTATTAATAAAAATTTTAAGATTATTTTTAAAGAAAATTAAAAATTAAAAAAATTTTCTTTTTTTATGATCGAAGAGGTTTAGGGAATTGTTAATTAAAAATCATATACCCGTTATGATTCGGGAAGTTGTGGAATATTTGAATATTAATTCTTCTGGTGGGGCGCCAAAGAGGCCTAAATTTCGCGCTATCTAACCAATAGCCAGGGTCGATAAACCCTGAAAGGAGATGGTCGGTTCAGCAAACGAAAGGATGTTGGATTATAGCAGACCATAAAAGCGGGTTGCGACGAAAGCAAATTAGTCAAGAAGACCCCGCCACCGAATAATTCTACGGAGAAGCCTGGGATGGCCTAAGAAGGAAAATTG
>NZ_MWKN01000031.1 GCF_002009625.1 Candidatus Phytoplasma citri | reverse complement strand
TCATGATCTTTGGGTGATTCGCGTTGCGAACCGTCCCAATGTGATGAATTAGAAGTTGGGTTGTTTTTTCGCAGTTCTCACAACGTTCCGCTTTCAGACGGTCAGTTAGATGCGTACGACCTCGGAATATAAATCTATTAATGGTAATATCCGGATTCCCCTTATAATTACCCATTTTTTTTTAATTTTATCCCAAGAGTAGACTTCCCATGGTTCGTATTGAGTTTTTCCTTTGTTAATATAGGAGATGCTCCAAGTCGAACCAATATTAAGTTTCTTTCGAACCCTGGCAATCGATGTTTTCCATTTTCTTGCCAGTGTTTTCAAACAGCTATCTTCAGCTAGGTAGTTTAGATAGGTTAAAACACTGAGATTGTTAGCTAAACAAAAGTATTGGATAATTCCTCTAGTAGGTCCGGATTATTTCTAATTCGTCTCTATCCGCTAATGTTTCGTCGTGTTTTATCTTCCCCCTTTTTAACCAATTGTATTCATATCCATATTCTTCAGCTTTTGCTTGGGGAACTTGAATTTGAACACTGCCGTTTAAGGAATTCTTTGTAGATTTCCTTGTACGAGTTTTATTGGCGGGATTTACCTTTATCATGTAGGATAAGAATCTTGTGCCTTTGTTGGCTTTCACAATTTTTGATTTGTTCTTACTAATGGTAA
>NZ_MWKN01000030.1 GCF_002009625.1 Candidatus Phytoplasma citri | reverse complement strand
CTCAAGCGAAAGCCAAGGAATACGGACATGAATATAATTGGTTAAAAAGGGGAAAGGTGAAACACGACGAAACATTAGTGAATCGAGACGAATTAGAAATAATCCAGACCTACTAGAGGAATTTATCCAATACTTTTGTTTAGCTAACAATCTTGCTGTTTTAACCCATCTAAATTATCTAGCTGAAGATAGCTGTTTGAAAACATTGGCAAGGAAACGGAAAACGTCGATTGCCAGAGTTCGAAAGAAATTCAATATAGGTTCAACTTGGGCTATTCCTTATTGTAATAAAGGAAAAACCCAATATGAAACATGGGTCGTCTATTCTTGGGATAAAATTAAAAAAATGCGTAATCACAAGGGAAATCCTAATATTACCATTAATAGATTTATATTCCAAAGTTGCACGCACCTAACTGATCGTTT
>NZ_MWKN01000029.1 GCF_002009625.1 Candidatus Phytoplasma citri | reverse complement strand
TAAACTTTTACGAACATTGAAGAGAATTCAATATCGTTCATCAAATGGTTACTCTTTAAAAAGAGAACTCCAGCAGGGAATGAATAACTTTTATAATACGTTAACAGCATTTAATAAAATTGCGGCTAATAAAGGAGCGGGCGCGCCAGGTGTTAACAATGAAACCATTGATGGAATTAATCTAGAAAGACTAGAAAGATACCATCAGGAATACGTCAATAACGGTTATAATCCCAAACCAGTTAAAAGAATTCTCATTCCTAATGATAATAAAGGAACCAGACCCCTGGGACTACCCACGATCAAGGACCGGCTAATACAAAAATGCCTGGAACAACTCTTAACTCCCTATTTTGAAAATATTTTTTCAGCATGGAGCTTGGGGTTTAGAACCAAAAAATCTTGCCATGACGCCATCAAACACGTCAAACCAAGATTCAAAGGAATTGACTACATCGTCAAAATCGACTTAAAAGGCTACTTTTATACCATCAACCATGAGATTCTCATGCGAACCTTAAATCGGTTCATCAGAAAGAATAAAACCCTGACAACTATCAACGAATGGTTGAAAGCCGGCTTCATGAAAAACGGAATCAAATACGAATCTTTATCAGGTTCTCCTCAAGGAGGAATTATTTCTCCCCTATTAGCCAATGTATATTTACATTATATTGGCTTGAAAATGGAGGAACTGATTAAAGAAGGGAAGCCGATTAGGAAGGAAAACCCAGAATATAAGAGAGCATGGTTTAAAAACCAGCACCATCAACTGGGGGTTGATAGGTATATCAATTTAAATCAAAAGACAAGAGTTGAGTACATCCGTTACGCTGATGATTTTATCATTG
>NZ_MWKN01000028.1 GCF_002009625.1 Candidatus Phytoplasma citri | reverse complement strand
GCGACAAAAGCAAATTAGTCAAGAGGACTCCGCTACCAAATAATTCTAAGGAAAAGCCTGAGATGGCCTAAGAAGGACAATTGATGTAATAAACGAACCTGTCCGAAAGTTGCTTAGACGGACAGTCCAGAGTCTACTAGTATATGTCGCTTGTACGGAGTAGTTTATCAATTGAAGGAAACCTGGAATCAGCCTCTAGAAAGAGGACACTTCCCCTAAGGAATTAAGGTCGAAAATTAGAGTAACTTGGAGAATCCTAAAACTAAGTAATTAAGTTTACTAATTCGGAAATAAAAGCCCGAATGGTCAAGGATAAAGCATCTTTTTAGTAGTCGTAAGGGTAAACCTAAATTTGGAATAATTTAGTCTATCGTCTTACCAAGAAGAGAGTTAACCACTCTTATAGGGCGAAAGAAGAAAGTAATTTACTATTTATTCAATGGCATCAAGAAAGTAATTATGTCAACAACGGTTTCACCAGAAACTAAACTTTCACGAACATTGGATAAAATTCAATATCGTTCATCAAATGGCTACTCTCTAAAAAGAGAATTACAGCAAGGAATGAATAACTTCTATAATACGTTAATAGCATTTAATAAAATTGCTGCTAATAAAGGGGCGGGCACACCCGGAATTGACAATAAAACCATTGATGGGATTAATCTAAGGAAAATAGAAAAATACCATCAGGAATACGTCAATAATGGTTACAACCCCGAACCAGTTAAAAGAATTCTCGTTCCTAGTGATAACAAAAGAACTAGACCTCTGGGGCTACCCACGATCAAAGATCGGCTAATACAAAAATGTCTCGAACAACTCTTAACTCCCTATTTTGAAAATATCTTTTCAGCATGGAGCTTGGGATTTAGAACCAAAAAATCTTGTCATGACGCTGTAAAACGCGTTAAACAAAGATTTCAAGGAATTGACTACATCATTAAAATTGACTTAAAAGGCCGTTTCGATAACATCAATCATGAGATTCTCATGAGAACCTTAAATCGGTTCATCAGAAAGAATAAAGTCCTCTCAACTATTAACAAATGGTTGAAAGCCGGCTTCATGAAAGATGGAATCAGATACGAATCTTTATCAGGTTCTCCTCAAGGAGGAATTATTTCCCCTTTATTGGCGAATGTATATCTACACTACATCGACCTGAAAATGGAGGAACTGATCAAAGAGGGGAAGCCAATTAAGAGTAATAACCCAGAATATAGGAAAGCGTGGCTAAAAAACCAGCACCATCAACTGGGGATTGATAGTCTTATCAACCTAAACCCAAAGACAAGAGTTGAGTACATTCGCTATGCTGATGATTTTATCAT
>NZ_MWKN01000027.1 GCF_002009625.1 Candidatus Phytoplasma citri | reverse complement strand
GTTTTATGCAGCGATTTATCTTTGCTGTTTTATTTACAATCAGCCCCCGTCCAAACGGTGCGAGCAAGTTTCCAAGCACACCGCTTTCCCTAATTTATTTTCTTTCGAAAACTAATTTCGTCTCGCGACTAATTAGCTATTTATTCTTATTGTTCTTATTCTTGCTGATATCATGTATTTGCTGATTGGTTATCTTTTAATGACAATCTTTACACAATACCTTTTTACTTTTATTCATAATCCTTTGGTGATTCACATTGCGGACCGTACCAATGTGATGAATTGGAAGTTGGAATGTTTTGCTGTACTTCTCGCAAAGTTCCGCTTTTAGACGGTCAGTTAGATTCGTACGACTTTGGAATATGTATTTATTCAAAATAAGGAATTAAGAGTTTTTTTCGAGACATTTTTGTATCAGCCGATCTTT
>NZ_MWKN01000026.1 GCF_002009625.1 Candidatus Phytoplasma citri | reverse complement strand
ACCATGAACTTTTTTTTCCTTAAAATAGCCATGAGCTATTTTTAACCTCTCAGGTATAATAATTTATTAAAGATAGTTCATGGCTATATATGAAAGTTCAAAAATAGTTCATGGTTATTTCTTTAAAAGAACAGTTCAAAACTAGAAAAAGAAAAATCATAGTTTGTGATCATAAATAAAAAAATAAAATAGTTCATATTTAAAAAAAGATAAAATAAAAGTTCATAGTTATAAATAGAAAAGTTAAAATAGTTCTTCATTATATATAGCTATTTTCTCTTTTTTGCCTATTAAACATCGCAATTATCATTAAATTTAATAATTAAATAATTTTTCTCTTCATACAAAGAGAAAACAAAATCTAAGTTTGAAAAGAAAATCTAGATTTCTAAATTTATGTACTGTATGAAAGAAAAATTTGATTTATTTAGAGTTCTTTGGATACATTTTTTTAAATGGTTAAGTATTAATTTCAAGCACAGTGGTATTATAATATTTTTCA
>NZ_MWKN01000025.1 GCF_002009625.1 Candidatus Phytoplasma citri | reverse complement strand
CATTCTTTCGTTTGTCAAACCGACCATCTCCTTTCAGAGTTTATCAGCTCTGGCTATTGGTTAGATAGCACGAAATTTAGGCCTCTTTGGCGCCCACTTAAAAACATACAAGGTTCTATTTTAGAAGGTATAATTTTTTCAGCTTCTTTAATCATTTTTATCATATTCTTTTGATAAATTTTTTTTTGTATTTTCGACCACAATTTTTGTAATTCTTCGCAATAATCTTTATAAATAAAAATACTTTTATAACTATCTTTATCTTCTTTAAATTGAGGAATATTAACTTTATTATTCAAATCATCATAATAATATTGTTCTATTTGATGCAATATTTTTTGTTCTTGGATACGTAAATGTTTAGTTTTAGAATCAAAACCAAGAATAATATTATTAGTAGTGGTTGTTGCTTCTATTCTGTAAATTCCAGAACCAATAGAATTATAAGACAAAATAGCGAATTTTTCCAAAAATAAAGTATTAAAAGCATGAGTTCCGCCGCATAATTGAGTTGAAATATTCTTAATTTCGATTACTCTAACAATATCATTATACTCAATTTGTTCAAGTAATTGTATTTTTCGATCTTGAGCTTCTTTAAAAGTCATTATTTTGGTATTTATAGGATATTTTTCATTAATCCATGAATTTATTTTGTTTTCTATAGAAATTAAATCATCTAAAGATAAAGATTTATAATAATTAAAATCAAATTTTAAAATTTTATGATTCAAAAAAGAACCACATTGTTGTATATCAGGATTAAATAATTTTTTTAAAGCAGCATGTAATAAATGAGTAGCTGTATGATTTAAAGAAATTAAATGTCTTTTTTGTAAATCAATGCATGTGTCAACCTGTTGACCTAATTCAAAATAATCTTTTGTATAGTGTAAAAATTGCCCATGAGGTAATTTAATAACTTTCTCAATGTAACTTTGATTAATCAAACCAAAATCTGAAATTTGGCCTCCCATTTCAGCATAAAAAGGTGTTTTATCTAAAACAATTCCCTTTTCGAAAACTTTAATAATTTTAGCCGAAGTACTAAAACATTTATAACCTACAAATTCACTTTTAAGAGTAAAATTATAATACTCATTATTTTGATAATTTTGATTTTTAAACACTATTTTACCTTGATTAGATGATATTTTTTTTTGTTTTTCTAAAATATTTTCAAATTCGTTTTTTTCTGCTAAAATTTTATAATTTTTAGCATATTCTAAAATTATATCCGGGGGCAGCCCATAAGTATCATAAAGTTTAAAAAAATCCTTAGCAAAAAGTTTTTTGGAAATTTTAGTAAATTCTAAAAATTTATTTTTTCCTTCTTGTAAAGTTAATAAAAACTTCTGTTCTTCTGTTAAAATGATTTGTTGAATAATTGATATTTTTGATTTTAAATATGGATAAAAATCTTCCATTATATCAACTACTGTAGGCACTAATTTAAATAAAAAAGGATCATTAAATCCTAATTTAATTCCTTTTTGGAAAGCTCTTCTTAAAAGTTTTTTTAAAATATAACCTCTACCATCATTAGATAACATAACTCCGTCAGCAATCCCAAAAACTAAAGCTCTAATATGATCAGAAATAATTTGAAAAATTTCTTGATTTTCATCTAACTGATATATTATATTGCTTAAAATAGAAATTTTTTGAATAATAGGTAAAAACAAATCAGTTTCAAAATTATTATTTTTATTTTGTAAAATACAAGTTAAACGTTCTAGACCGACTCCAGTATCAATATTTTTATTGGGTAATTCCCGATAAACTTTACGATTATTTTTAATTTCTAAATTATATTGAGAAAAAACAATGTTCCAAATTTCAATAAAACGGTTATTGTTGATGTTATTTGAAATTAAACTATGATTACGCGAATCATATGTTGGTCCACGATCGAAAAAAATTTCGGTACAAGGGCCACACGGTCCTTCACCTATTTCCCAAAAATTTTCTTTTAAAGCGATTAAATGATTTTTATCAATGCCTTTTTGTAACCAATAATCATAAGTTTCTAAATCTTTTTCAAAATAAGTAATATATAGTTTACGAAAATCTAAGGCTAAAAATTCATGAGATGTTAAAAATTCAAAAGCAAATTCGATAGCTTCTTTTTTAAAATAATCTCCAATAGAAAAATTTCCTAACATTTCAAAAAAAGTATGATGACGAGAAGTTTTTCCTACCATATCAATATCATTAGCTCTTAAACATTTTTGAATATTAACTATACGTTTGTGATGAGGAATCACGGAACCATTAAAATACTTTTTTAAAGGCGCTACACCAGCATTAATCCATAACAAAGTAGGATCTTTATCTGGTATCAAAGATGCTGATGATTCTATTTTATGTTGTTTAGATTTGAAAAAATTTAGCCATATATTACGAATTTCTTGCGATGTTTTAATGTTGATCATATATAATGCCTTTTTTATTTAAAATATTAATTTTTTTAAATATGATTAATTCGTATTTTGTATTTTTGAAATTAATTTATTTTTATAAAAACTACTACCATTTTTAGTTAAACGATGAGGTAAAGTTAATTTCTTAGTATCAGGACATAATATCAAAGTAGGTGTTTTTAATTTGTAATGAGTACGTCTTTTTCTTTTAGCAGTTTTACTAGTTCTTCTAAAGGGGACAGCCATTTTAATTTTTCTCCTTTGTCATTATTAAATAAAAAAAAAATTTTTTATTTAATAATAAAAATTAATTTTAATTAAATTAATTATTGCTAATTAACAGAAGTAATTTTTATTATTTTATGGCGTTTGAGGAGGGATTTGAATCGTGATAGAATTACTACATTTCATTATTTCTAACTATTATAATAAGCCCCACACACCACCGGACAAGCTAGTTTCCCAGCATCCGGCGATTATTTAAGTGATAATTTGATTTAGCCTAAAAATTTATAATTTCTTGAGTTTTTCTCCATCTAGATAGATCAAAACTCTTTATCCATTTAATATTATTGTACAACAATAATTTTTAAATAAAACTAAAACATTATTTAAAAATTTGCTAAACCTTCACAAAAATTTCCTCTTTCGCCTTGTACCAAGCTTTCCTTGGCTCCTTGGTGAGTCAGTTTAACCAAATATTCCAACTTGATTCTTAAATTTCTCACGACTACTATGATTCTGCTTTCTCCTTGC
>NZ_MWKN01000024.1 GCF_002009625.1 Candidatus Phytoplasma citri | reverse complement strand
CTTCTGAAGCATAAATTGGTGTATTTTGAATGGCTAAAATCATCTCTTGTGTTAAGGATAAATGTTCTCTTTCTAATTGAACTCTTGCCATATTATTATCAAAATTTCTTAACATTTGTTCTTGATGATTTAGTTGTCTTTGTTGGTAAGTTATTATTTGTTGGTGTACTTGTTGTAACTGGTTTAAATAAAAATTAATTTCTGTTTCCGAACTATGATTAAAAAGAGCATTAATCAATTGTTGAGATATTCTTCTTTGGGTTAATAATAAGTTTCTAAAGGAATGATGTTCATCTATATGATTATTAACAATTGAATTATTTTCAGATGCATAATTATTATGCATTCCCATTACTTGCTGATTATTAGTAATTAATAAAAATAATCCTAAAAAAACAAATAAATTCAATAATAATACATTATTTTTGATTTTAAACATTAATTAAATCTCCTGTAATTTTTATTTTTTCTAATTGTTAAATATATAATAACAAATTCTGCTTTAATTTTTGAAACAAGAAATAAGATTTAAAATAATAAATATTTTTTGAATAATTATTACATTTATTTTTTGTGAACTATTTTTTTATAAAATAATACAATCACATTTAGATTTTTGAATATTATGATCGGATTGTTCATTTGTTTCTAGTTGTTCTGGTTTTTGAGAAGGTTTTATTTGAATAATTAATTCTTTTATTAATCTTTGAAATTCTTCAATTCCAATAACTTCTCTTTGTAATAATTCATCAGCAAGGGGAGATAAAAATTCTTGATATTGTTGAATTATTTCTTGTGTTTTTCTTTTAGCGATATTTTTTATTTTATCTTTTCTTATTTCTAAAGAATCTATTGATAAATAAAAATCTCCTATAAACCATCCTCTTTGTACGATATATTCGGTTTTTGTTTCAATATCTTGTTCATCATGTCGACCTCTATTTTTAATTTCTTCTATAGGTGTTGTGATAGTTTTTTCTGCTTCTAAACCGCCATAATAAACAGATAATGCAAATAAATGTCCAAACGGATTGTCTCTATCAAAAGAAAAATCAGTGCTACCATCAATTTTTTCATCATCTTGTTTTAATTCTATTTTTTTAAGTTTTATGAGATCTGGATATTCTTTATTTCTTTGGTTCAATTCAAAAGCAACTACAGCATGCCCTATTTCATGCAAAGACACAAATTTTTCTTTAGTCATAATATTTGTTTTACTTATAATATTT
>NZ_MWKN01000023.1 GCF_002009625.1 Candidatus Phytoplasma citri | reverse complement strand
CCATTGAATAAATAGTAAATTACTTTCTTCTTTCGCCCTATAAGAGTCATTAACTCTCTTCTCGGTAAGGCGATTAACTAAATTATATCAAATTTAGGTTTATTCTTACGACTACTAAGAAGATTCTTTATCCTTAACCGTCCGGGCTTTTATTTCCGGATTAGTAAACTTAATTACTTAGTTTTAGGATTCTCCAAGTTACTCTAAATCTCTACCTTAATTCCTTAGGTGAAGTACCCTCTTTTAGGAGGCTGATTCCAGGTTTCTTTTATCTGATAAACTACTCAATACTTATTGATTATACTAGTAGACTCTGGACTATTCGTTTAAGCAACTTCCGAACAGGTTTATTTATTACATCAATTTTCCATCTTAGACCATTGCAGGCTTTTCCATAGAATTATTCAGTGGCGGAGTCATCTTGACTAATTTGCTTTCGTCGCAACCCGCTTTTATGGTCTGCTGTAATTCGGCATTCTTTCGTTTGCCAAACCAACCATATTCTTTCAGAGCTTATCGGCTCTGGCTATTGGTTAGATAGCACGAAATTTAGACCTCTTTGGCGCCCCAATAATAAATATAAAAATACTTATATTTTTGATCTCGCAAATTTTTTTGAAAATCTAATTTGAAAAAAATATATCCAATAGAAAATCTCTTAATATATTTGTAAAATTTAATAAATTACAATTAATAATTTAGATAAAATGATAACTAATAAATTATTGGAATTCGATGAGAAAATAATAAAATAAAATTTTCTTACAAAAATAAAAAATTAAAAAAATTTTAATATTTTTTTATAATTATTTAAAAAATTCTATTTAATATTACAGAAAAGTAAAATAATTTAAACTAATTACTATTACTAATTACTATAAACTATAATAATTTCATATTAGAATTATATAATTTTTATATCAAATGTCAAGAAAAAATTAAAATTATAAACTCAAATACATAATAGTTAAAAAGCAAATATGAATTCAACTTTTAAATTTTATTTATTTTAAATTTTCAACCAAAATAAAAGAAAAATAAGCACTTTTAAATGAATTTTAAATAAAAATTAACTTCTAATATCATAATTACAAAATATGTTATAATTAAAAAGTTGATATTATTTTTTGAATATTAAAATATTCATTTTAATAAAATCATTTCCATAAATTAAAATAAGATTTTATAAGTATAAAAAATGCGAATTTATTAGTAAATAATTAGAGACACCAAAAGACATAAATATAAAATAATCTCACCAATCGCAAATAATGATCAAAATAAAAAATTCCCGAAAAGAAATCATTAGGAACTACAACCATTCTTAAAAGCTGGTTACGACAAAGTAATTAGTCAAAAAAAGATATATTAACGAAATAACTCCAAAAATATTCTTTAAAAAATAAGAAGATCACTGTAAATATAAGAATCACTTTTCTAAGAAATCAAGATTTAAGATTTAGGTTATTAAATTAGCCGATAATAAAATAAAAATTATAAGTACCAACAATAAAAGCGACTTTTTTATTAGTGATCGAAAGATTAAAATTTAATAGGGAATCATTAAATAGCTGATCTATTAAGGAAAAGGCTAAAAAAATTGATAGAGCAAAATAATTCAACAATTTATGGTTGATAAACTTGCTGGTTCGGTTAAGAAGAATAAGACTTGTTTAATAATAGATATCAAAAAAATAAATCTAATTGTTAGAATACAAATTTAGGAAAATTTCCTATTTTATTTAAAGAGTGTTGTTTATATAATAAATACCAAAAAAAAGTAAATATAATCTATTACTATTATTAAATAAAAATTAAAAATTTTTAACTCATGTTAAATTTATTTCATATTTAAATAAGAAAATAACCTTAACAAAAAATATTATTTTTTGATAATTATTTGAATTGATAATTATAAATAAAAAACGTAAAAAGCAAAAAATGAATTTTTTTAATTAATAATATTAATACAAAAATCTTATAAAACTTATAAAGATTTAAATAAACTTTTAATAAAAAAATGATGACAAAATTTTACAAAAATTAAAAATTTTAAATATAAGGATTTTATATGATTACATTAGCTATAGACGCTATGGGCGGAGATTTCGCGCCTAAAACAGTAATTCAAGGAACAATAGAAGCTTTAATTGCAAATCAAAATTTAAATGTTTATTTATATGGTATTCAAACTCAAATAGAAGATTGTTTACAAAACATATTTACCACAAATATTTTAAATTCTATTAAAACAAGATTAAAAATTATAAATACTCCTTTATACTTGCCTATGAATGCTAAAAATATCAGAGAAGCTATAAGAGATAATCTTCCTTATTCCATGTTGGTAGCTCTTAGAGACACCGCAAATTCAAAAACTTCAATAGATAGTTTTATAACAGCTGGTCCAACACAATCTTTAGTTTTAGCTAGTTACCTTATTATAGGAACTTTACCTGGTATAAAAAGAATATCATTGGCACTTATGTTTAAATCCATCGATCATCGAACTAGAATTTTAACAGATGCAGGAGCTAATGCGGAAATAAAAGAAGAAAATATTTTAGATTTCGTTGTATGCGCTAATTTTTTAGCTCAAACATTATTACATATTCCTAACCCCAAAATTAAACTTTTAAATATAGGTACAGAGTCTAATAAAGGCAGAAATATAGATATTAATATATTTAAATTATTAAGCAATAATCCCAATATTAATTTCCGAGGTAATGAAGAACCGAATAACTTTTTCAATACAGAAGCTGATATTTTAATAAGCGATGGATTTACAGCTAATATGATTTTAAAAACATTTAAAGGAACTGTAGAAATGTATAAAAGACATTTAAAACAAATACTCACTAGTAATCTTTGCACCCAAATAATTAGCAAAATCTTTTTAGAAAAAAACATAAAAAAACATTTTCAACAATTTAATACGGATGAAACGGGAGGGGCTATATTGTTAGGATTAAACAAACTGATTATCAAAGCTCCTGGAAATTCTACAAGTAATGCTTTTTATCAAACTATTAATCAAACTATTAATTTAATCAAAAAAAATTTTTTAAAAAAAATAATTGAAAAATTTCAATAAATACAAGGATTATCATGTATCTTCAAAATTTATTTACAAGATTAAATATAAAACCTAAAAATATTAATTTGTATATTAACGCTTTAACACATAGTTCATACGCTAATGAACATAATTTAAAAAATCAAAACAATGAAAGATTAGAATTTTTAGGTGATTCTATTATTAATTTTCTTATGGCCAATTATCTTTATAGAAAAAATCAAGATAACGAAGGTATAATGACTAAAAAAAGAGCTCAAGCTGTTTGTGTAGCATCTCTATTAATTTATTCAGCTGAAATAAATCTAAAACAATATATTTTATTAGGAAAAGGCGAACGCAAAAGAGGCATATATAATTATTCCATTATTGCTGATGCTTTCGAAGCTTTATTTGCGGCTATTTATTTAGATTTAGGTTATTTACAAGTTAAAAAAACTTTTCATTATATAGTAGTTCCTTGTTTATCAAAAGTCATAGGTATTATTGATTTTAAAACACAACTACAAGAATTAGTACAAACACGTCATCAACATATTAAATATAAAATTGTTGCTGAAACAGGATTAGCGCATGAAAAAGAATTTATTGCCGAAGTATATTTATCTGAACAACTATTAGGCAAAGGCGAAGGGAAAACCAAAAAATCCGCCGAACAACAAGCGGCTAAAATAGCTTTAGAAAAATTATCACAAGAAAGTAAATTAAAATAATGTTAAAACAAATATATGAAGAAGGGTGTTTAGATATAGAAAAAATTTTAATTAATCAATATCTAAAACTTAATTTACTCATTAAAGAAGTCAAATTATTATTATTACTCTTTCAACAATACCAAACTCCTATTCTATCGACAGAAAAAATAATACAACAAACTAATTTTTCCTTACTAGAAATAGATAATATTTTAAGAAATTTAATAAAAAAAAATTTTTTATTTTTATATCAAAAAAAAATTAATAATCAAGTCCAAGAAATGTTCGATCTTAGTCAAAC
This sequence comes from Candidatus Phytoplasma citri, assembly GCF_002009625.1. Lineage (GTDB taxonomy): Bacteria > Bacillota_I > Bacilli_A > Acholeplasmatales > Acholeplasmataceae > Phytoplasma > Phytoplasma citri. Next base: position 18,053 of record NZ_MWKN01000023.1, on the reverse strand, counting down.
TTTTAATAAAATTGAAAATTTATATAAACAACTAAAATTAAATAAATTAAAACATAAAAATACTTCAAATATTAGCGATACTATATCTAATATGGAAAAAATGAAAGGAGATGTCTTAAATAACCAAGAATTAGAAATAATTAAAAAATGGTATATTGAATTTAATTATCCACATGATAAAATTATAAAAGCAATCCAACAAGCACATATTCACAAAAAAAAATCTATTTTTTACATCAACAATTTGCTAAATTATCAAAATAAACAAAATATATCGCAAGATAAAAATATAGAAAAAAATCTACATAAAATTTTTGATAAAATAAAATAATAAATTAAAAATAATTTATTATTTTACCTTATCTAATGCTAAAAATATGTTATAATTGAAGGCGATATTGAATCTTTTTTTATAAACCAAAAGATTTAATAATAAAATTATAATAATATAGAGGAGAAGAAAAAGTTTCTTTATGAATCACAAAGAAAATTTTTTACAAACTAAAAACGGCAAAATTACAGTTGGTGTGTTAGCATCTTTAGGTATAGCTATAGTTGTTTATCTAATAGCAGCTAAATTATTACATTGGAAACCTTTTAACATAACAACATTAACAAATAAAGATATAGAAAATTTAAAAGTAGATCTTAAAGACTTAAGTGGAAAACAAAGAGTAGCTGATCTTTCTTCAGACGATGCTAAAAAAGAAGGCCAAAAAGCAGTTGATGGTCTAAAAAAAATAATAGATGCATTTGCAGAAAATAACAAAGCAGATGATAAAGATAAAAAAATCTCTAGCGCAACAATGCAATCAGCAAATGATTTAAAAACAAAAGCTGATGATGCATTAAAATTTGTTAATGAAGAAAGTGCTGCTCCTAAAGAATGGAATGATGCAGACGTAGTAAATTTTGTAAACAACAAAATGGTTAAAGCTTCTGAAATCAATGATTTGTTAAATAAGGCTAAATCAGATTTAAAATTATCATAAAATCAATTTAATTTTGAATAAAATAAAAAAGTGTTCTTTTATGAACACTTTTTTTTATTCTTTTGATGATGAATTACCGCAGTTAAAATAAAATCTTTAAATAAGGGATGCGGATGAAAAGGTCGAGATAAAAATTCTGGATGAAATTGAACTCCTATAAACCAAATATGATCTACTAATTCTATTATTTCTACGATTGATTTTTGCAAATTAAAACCCGAAACTCTAAAATTTTTATTTCGCATAAACATAGAAATATATTCGGAATTCATTTCATAACGTTGACGATATCTTTCAGAAATTACTAATTTTCGATAAATCGAATAACTTTTACTTGGAGTTACAATTTTAGTCTGTTTTAAACCTAATCTTAAAGTCCCTCCTATATCAGTATCACTAATTTTGCATTTAATTACCGGATGAGGAGTATTTTCATCTATCTCCGTCGAATTTGCTCCGAATAAATTTAACACATTATTAGCATATTCCACCACAGCCAACTGCATACCTAAGCAAATCCCAAAAAAAGGGATATTTCGGCAGCGAGCATAACGAATAGCTTGTAATTTGCCTTCAATAGCTCGACTACCAAAACCACCAGGAACTAAAATACCATCACAGTCGCACAAAAACTCATGTACATTATCACTATTAATATCTTCAGAATAAATAAATTTAATATCAATGCCTACTTTATTAAAATAAGCTGCATGTTTAAGAGCTTCTACTACAGATAAATAAGCATCATGAAAAGAAGTATATTTACCAACTATACCAATCTTAACAACTTTTTTTAAAATTTTCATCTGTTGAATCATTTCTTGCCATGCTGATAAATTAGCTACTGGTAAAGATTCTAAATTAAAAAATTTCAAGATGAAATTATCAATTTGTTGAGCATGCAAATTCAGAACAATAGTTTCCACAATAGAAACATTCACATTAGAAAAAATAGCTTCTTTTTTAACATCACATAAAATCGAAATTTTTTCTTTTATTTCTGCCGAAATATCACTTTCACTTCTTAAAATCAAAATTTGAGGTTGAATGCCTAAAGATCTCAACTCCTTCACGCTATGTTGCGTAGGTTTAGTTTTAGGTTCTCCTGAAAATTTTAAAAAAGGTATTAAAGTATTATGTATATATAAAACATTTTCAAAACCCAAATCTTGTCGCAATTGACGAATTGCTTCTATAAAAGGTAATGATTCTATATCACCGATAGTTCCCCCTATTTCCACAATTAAAATATCATATTGACAAGAATAAACATTTTTTAAAATTCGCGATTTAATTTCATCTGTAATATGAGGAATAACTTGAATAGTTTTTCCTAAATAATTTCCTTGACGTTCTTGTTGAATAACATATTGATAAATTTGACCTGTTGTAATACTCGAATCTTTGGTAAGATTAATATTTAAATATCTTTCATAATGACCCAAATCTAAATCGGTTTCGGCTCCATCATTAGTCACAAAAACTTCACCATGTTGTTGCGGACTCATAGTGCCCGAATCTACATTAATATATGGATCTAGTTTTTGCATAAAAATTTTTAAATTACGTTGTTTTAATAAATATCCCAGAGAAGAAGCTAACAAACCCTTTCCTAATCCAGAAACAACTCCGCCTGTAATAAAAATAATTTTAGTTTTTTTGCGCATTGATAAATTAACTATCCATTCATTATTATTTTTTTAATTTCATTCTACCTTTATTAAATTTAATTTTTCAATTTAAAACCTATAGTCTCTCCTATATTCACTTTAGTTTCTACACCAATTTGAGAATTATTCAAAATTAATTGATTAAATTTAATTTTATTAGGTTCAATTAAGAGCACAATAACAGAACCTCCAAAAGAAAAAAAACCCTTTTCTTGGCCTTTTTGAAAACTACAGATCGGATGGTTATTGATTTTACCTACTAATAAAGCTCCTACTTCCATTTGTATAATATCCCCAAAATTACAAGTTTTTAAAATAGTATATTCACGACTATTTTCGGAAAAAACATTAAAATATTTAAAAGCAATGGGATTAACTGTATGCAATCTCCCTTTTATTTTCACATGCTTTTCATCTTGAATGCCCTGATCTACAAAAATATATCTATGATAATCAAAAATTTGCAATCTCAACATCACTAAAAAACCATTAAGATATTTTTGAACTAAATAATCATTTTTCAAAAGATCATTCAAATGATAAGAAGTATTTTTAATATTAAAAAAACTATTAGCATTAATATTAAAAATACGAATTTGACCCTCTCCAGGACTAATAAAAGTCAAACGAGAAGCGTCAAAATTAATTTTTTTATAAACACGAATAAAAAAATCATTATAAGATTTAAATGAATTTTGTGTAAATAAACTAGTATTAATATGATTTTTAATAATAATCTTTTTAACATGAATACGCGAAAAGATAGAATTTAAATAAAAACTAAATATTTTGCTAAAAATATGAGAAATAAATATTCTTAATAAAAAACGTTTCCACCATTTTTTTTGTATATCTTGATATAAAAATTTTTGCAACCAACTACTTGTCACTTGCTTATGTTTGTTATTCGTTCGAAATAAAAAATTCACATTCTCCTCGCATTAAAAAAAATATTTTTGTTTATAAATAAAAAAACAAAAATAATAATAAATAATAAACACAAAATCAATAATACCCCTAAGATATCAGGTTTATTAAAATGAAGTTTATCACTAATAAATAAAAAAGATAACAACATTAAGCAAAAAACATATACACTTATAAAAATTTTATCCCAATACAATATTCTAAAAGGATCAAAAACAAATAATAAAACTAATAAAGGAAACAAAATAGATGCAACGGTTACAGGAACACCAACAAAACTAGAAATACTTGCTTTTTTTTTAGAACTTTCGTTTAAAACATTAAAATAAGCTAAACGAATTAAAGATGTCAAAAGATATAAACAACTAATTAAAACAAAAGCAATATCGTAATAATTTTTAAAATCTAAATCTTTATTAAAAATTTTTTTATAAAAGGATATACCTATAAAAATAGGTAACATACCGAAACTAATCAAATCAGCTAAAGAATCTATTTGGACACCATATTTTTTTTCTTTAAGAGAACGACTTTTTTTGCAACGACTAATAATACCATCTAAAACATCTAAAATGCCAGATAACAACAATAAAAGACAAGCGCCAATAATTTTATTTTGAGTAGCGAATATCACTCCCAAAAATCCACTTAACAAATTTAAATAAGTCAAATAAACAGTATAATTATAAATTCCTAAAAACATAATTCACTATTACAACCTTCATCTATTATAAATCGAGAAAAACACTTAATCATGTTTTAATTAATATAATCTACCTAAAATGATATAAAAATGAAAAATCCGGAATATAACTTACTCAATAATTATATTCATTAATATCTTCATTTTTATCTTCTGTATTAGAAGAATCACTTTCATCTCTTAGAGAATCTTCATCATCGTCCAAAACTGTATCATCTATATCTTCTAAAATTTCACGATCAGCTGTTTCATCTGTAGGGATAAAATCTGAATCGTTTTCTAATCGAAAATCATCATCCAAATTATTAGAATATTTTAAATCTAATAATTCAGGATCAATATCAGATTTCTCTTCATCTGCATAATATTCTTTATCCCATAAATCTAAATTATCAGTTTTAATCCCCCATAAATCTTCACCATGAAATACAAATAATCCGCTAACAACAATATCCGAATACAATTGTAAAAAACATTCCTGTTGTAAATCTTTTATTTTTTTTACTTGAAAAACCTGTTCTATTAATTGATGAATAGGCATAGGTTTTTGATTTTTTTGCAAAATATCTAAAGCCAATTCTAACATAGAATATTCTAAATAATTTTGATTATTACTTGTTTCATTTATCATAATATTTCTAATAACCTTCTTTTTGTATTTTTTAACAATTATTCAAACTATTAAACTTATAAATATTCATAAAAAACATCCATAATAACCAATAACGTTAATAAGCAATATTAAAATCAAATTAACTCCAAAAACTTCTAATTGACAATTCTTAAACTTCTAAATATTCTGAAGCTCTTGTAATAACATCGCGAGAAGCTTTATCAACCTGCTGCAAAACATTATTAAAAGATAATAAAATACTTTCTTGTAATAGATCTAAATTTTGAAGAATTTGAGAATTTTGAATACGTACATCAATAACTTGTTTAGTTCCTTGCATCACAATCATTACATCACCAACACAAGCGGTAAACTCTCTAGATTCTAATTTTTTTTGCTCATATTTAATGGATTCTTGAATTCTTTTTAATTTTTCGAACATATTACATTCCGTTCCTTATTCTAAATTATGATTTTAATCCGTCAATCACTATATTATAACTACAATAGGAATAAAATATTAAAAAAATTGTCTTATTTATCATTTTGATCTAACTTTATCAATGCCAAAATATTCAATAGCTAATTGAAAAAATTGAGTTTTTTCAGCAAAATTATTAGAATCATCAGAGACTAATAATTGAACATTATTCGATGAATTAACGTTCGAATTTATTAAAAAATTATGTTGAGACGTAAATGTAGAATGTTTTAAATAAAAATTCACATCCAATTTAGACAATTCAGAATCACATATATAAGGATTTTTTTGATATTTTTCAAAAAGAGGAAATAATTTATGTTCCCAATCTTGATGCAAAATTACAAAATACTCTTTCATTAATTTTTTTTTGTTATTTAAAATAGTTTTTATTTTATTTTTAATATGCGGTTTAAGTAATTGTTGATATGCTTCGGTATTATCGCAAGCAATCAACCATTCTTTATTTAAATTAATTAAACACAATTTACTTTTATATAAACACATAGCAGCCATTTCCAAGTTTTTATCAGAAATTTCGGTTAATTTATGCCAATTTTTCGATAACTTTTGAGTCATAGATAAATCAGGAGTTATTAAAATTTGTTTGATACCATATAAAAAACTATCTAATTTTTCGGAATTCAAAGCATTATCATTTGAACATTCAAAATCAAAAACACTAGAATTTGCCGATAAACTAATATTATTTGAAGAAGTAGTTGTTAAGGGCTTTGGAAATGATAATGACTCTCTTTTAGGCATAACATTTTCTAGATTAACCCCGCTATTATCATAAGTGATATTTTGATTATTTAAAATACCTTTTTTTTTATATGACATTAAAAACTCTTTTAAGCGAATGCAATTAATAATAAAATATTTTTTTTTATGAAAATTATGTTTAAGATTATTTTTCCAAGTAAATAAAAAAACAAAAAATTGATCTTTAGAATTAATATCTAAATTTTTAAATATTTTTTTAACATTATTATCATCATCTTTCCATTCTTGAATAAATAAAGTTAGAAAAAAATCTATTAATTCTTCCATAAAAAATAAAATATCTACATAAGGATGCAAAAGATTTTCTAAAAAATCAATCATCGTAACAAAATCACCATATAATAAATAATTAATTAATTCCTTCATTTTATGTTTCGGAACTAATCCTAAAATTTTCGCAACTTCGTCCGAACTGATATGACTATTATGATAATAAGTGCTAACTTGTTCTAATCTATTTAGAGCATCTCGCATGCTACCTTTAGAAAAAATAGCAATTTGATACAAAGCATTTTCGTGAATATCAATATTTTCTTTAATAGAAATGAATTTCAATTGCTTTGCGATATCTTCTGTTGTAATCTGTTTTAATCCGAAATGTTGAGTACGCGAAACAATAGTTTTAGGAATTTTATTAAATTCACTTGTAATTAAAATAAAAATAATTTTAGCAGGTGGTTCTTCTAATAATTTTAACAAAGCATTAAAAGCATTATAAGATAAAACATGAACTTCATCAATAATATAAATTTTATATTTGCCAAAAATAGGTTTATATTTTGAAGTATCTTGTAATTCTCTAATTTCATCTACACCATTATAAGAAGCACCGTCTATCTCAATTAAATCCAGATTGTTTTTTTGATTTATACTTATACAAGATTTACATAAATTACAACAATCGAAATTAGAATCATTAGAACAATTAATGGCTTTAGCTAAATTTTTTGCTAGGGTTGTTTTTCCCACACCCTTATCACCACTAAACAAATAACAATGATTTATCTTACAATATTGAATAGCATTTTTTAAAGTCTTAACAATAATATCTTGGCCGATAATATTTTGAAAATTTTGAGGCCTATATTTACGATATAAAGACAAATAATTCATAACTCGACAACACCTTTTTTATTTTATTCTGTTAATTTTGCTTTAATTTAAATAATTATCAGACAATTAATTGAATTAATTTCTATTTTTTAATTATTAAAAAATTAGAAAAAGAGATATCATTAACTATAATTCTATGATACAAAGGTTTAATAGAATAAAAATTAATTAATTTTGAAGAATATAATAAAATTAACATTAATCGAGATAAATCTTGAGGTTTTTCTAAATTAATATCGGAAGCTAAATAATAATTTTGATTAAATTTTAAATTTTTAACAAATTTAAGAATATTATTTTTAGTATAAAAAAAATCTTTCTTTAATAAACAATTTTTTTTATTTTTTAATAAATTTTTTGATTTTTCCGATATTAAAGTTAATTTACTAATAACAAAATTTTGCTTATGACGGCGAGGTTTATAAAAGGAAAATTGATCTAAATTACGAATATAACTCAAATTAAATAAATAATTATATTCAAAAACATGATCATTAATCAATCTAATACCACGAAGCAATAAGTTTAACAAATTATCATTTTTATTATCAAACAATAAAATTCGCTGACAAATAATTTGTAAATATTGTTCGTTTTTAATATCAATAATTTCTATTAATCTATCGGCAATTTTTAAATTCAACTTCATTTGTTGAATTTGTTCTTTGATTATTACAACATTTTCTTCTAAAGTTTTTTGATTAATAAGACATAATTGTTCACTTAAAGATTTTACGTAAATATGATAATCTTCCAATTGATTTAAAAATAAATTAATATATCTACGATATTTAAAAAAATTATCTGATGTTTTTAACCAATAATAAGAAGAATCAAAAAAATTTTTTTTATAATTTTTTAACAATTGGGATAATAGAAGTTGTGTGTTTATGTAGTTTTTAGAATTTAACAAATTATAATAAAAACGATAAATATTAGACTTTAAAATTTTTAATTTCCACAAAATATTTTGTGTTTTAATTAAAGCTTCATAAAAATTAGCATAATTTTTTTCTATTAATAAAGATTTTAACAAAGCATAAATACTATAAATATTACCAATAGATTCAGGTTTTACTTGATTTACAGTTTTTTTAAAAAAATGAATCATTTCTAAACTATAATCAAAAAAACTTAAACAATCATTATTGTAACCAATTCGTTCTTCACCAATCCACCCATATTTTTTTAATAAATAAATAATTTTGGAAGCTTTTTGTTTAGAATCAACTGAAACTTGTGAATCAATTTCATCATCCAAAAAAAAATTATTTTTATTAAAATAGTTTTCCAATACAGAAATAGCTAAATTTTTATTAATATATCCATCAAATTCGTCATTTGCTAAATCTGCTAATAATAAAAGACAATCCAAATAAATTTCTTTATTAGAAGAAGATAATAAATTAAAAAAATTTAATGGTAAAATATCGAATAAATTATACGACATATTTTAAAATCCAAAAAAACCTTTCTAATTTATTTATTTTATTATCGAAAATATTAATTTATGGAACTTATTTTAAAATTTGTTAAAATACATTGTCTAAAATTATATAAAATATAAACAAATGTTAAATAATTTAACTTAAATAAAGGATTAAAAACAAAATGAAAATTAAAACTATTAGATCTTTCAATCCCGATCACCAAATACCGATTAAAATTTGGCAAACAATTTTTCAAGAAATTCGATATACCCCTTCCTCTTTTGATTTACAACCGTGGCGTTTTTTTATAATTACTAAATCTACAGATAAAGAAAAACTAAAAAAATGCATGATAGGAAATATTCCGCAAACAACAAATAGTTCTGCTATCATCATATTATGCGGAAATATTAACAAAGTCCAAGATGCTTCATATATTTATAACAATAAACTAAAACATAAAAATATCTCACTAATCCAAAAAGAAATTATTTTAAAAAAAATACAAAAACATTATCATAACATGAATCCAAAAACATTAAAAAATGAAATTTTTTTTGAGTGTGGTTTAATTGCCTGTAATCTTGTTATTACTTTACAACATTTTAATTATAATACTTGTTTTATGGGAGGTTGTTATTTTGATAAATTAAATGAATTATTTAATATAGAAAAAAAATACATACCTATTATTCTAATAGCTGTAGGTCAAAGTAATAATAAAGATAAAATTGAATCTACAATAAATAAAAATATAGAAAACTCAATACCATTTAAACTAACTATAAATGATTTTGTTAATTTTTTATAAATTTCATTTCATTTGTGAAAATCAAATTTTTTAAAAATATATAAATCATAAATACCTCCGCAAGTTTATAAAATTTATAAAAAATCCCAAAATTATTAAAAATATTTAGATTATCTAAAAATTAATTATAAAAATAAATTCAAATAATTATTATATATTTTTTTAAAGAAAAAAATCTTAAAAAATCAAAAATATAATCTGATTTTTTTAAAATAAAAATATCTCTATTTATATTTTATTAAATAAATATAAATCCATTAATAAATAAATTATAAAATTTTTTTAATTATTCATAAAAAATAAAACAATAGAAATCAAAAATTTGATTTTTTATAAATATTAAATTTTTAAATTTAATTTAAAAAATTTATAAAAATATCCTTGATAAAATAAAAAATTCACAAAAACAATTAATATAAATGGTGGAGATGAGGGGATTCGAACCCCTGTACAAAATTAATCAGTTTTATTTGTTGTACATAATTATTTTGTTTTATGGGATAAAAAACAAACAAAAAATATTTAACAAATGTAAAAATAAAAAAATAATTAATTCAATAATATAATATTTTAATTTTTTAAATATCTAATTAAGAAATAACCTAGATATCTTCAAAATTAATTAATAAAGCAAAATCAAAAATTATATAAATTTAATTTGCTTACGCTGTTGCGCGAGACATACCAAAATTTGTTGCTTGATTAGCAAAAAAATTGTTTTTATTTTCATATTCATTTTGACTAATTTTATTTTCTTTATTGCCGTTTATTAAAAACCTCGAACGTTTTTACTTGCGCAACCAAGTTATGACAAATAAAACCTTTTAATTTTGGCGAAACCAATAAACATCCCCATCTATATTTTAATTTAAAAAAAAATATAATCAATAAATAAATATTGATTAATTTTTTTTAATTTTAGGTAATAAAGATGATAAAAATTCACTCTTCAAATTGTGTAAAAAAATAAGAGATGAATGAACAAATTCTAACCAATAGTGTAATAATTTATCATAATTAGTGATAACAGTATCTTGGGTTGAAATTTTATTAATTTCATATATTGATTTTCGACTTTGAGGATAATCTTCTGTATTATGTACATCACCAATTTTTCTAGTATTATATTCCAATTTTTTTCTATAAAATGGTTCATTTTCTAAAGCTTTTTGATATAAAAGAGTTCCGCATAAAGCTATACAAATATTAAACATAATAAAGAAAATAATATTAAATAATTTGAAAAACATAATATAAAAACCTCTTCAGAATATTTGCAAATAAAATTATAAGAACAAAATATATTTGATTTTAATCATTTTATTTATCGCTAATCACATAAAGTTTTTCAAAAAAGAAACATCTTCATAAAAATTTAAATTATTTGAAACACCTTAAAGTAGCTAATTGCAACAAACTAAAAGGTTTATTGTAATGAGGATTAAAATAAGAATCAATAGAAAACAAACTTTCGACAGTCATCTGTTTTTGAATACACAAGCTCAAAATATTGATTTGTTCCAACAAATTAGATTTAGATAAAATTTGACCACCTAAAATTTTCTTAGTGTCTTTTTCAAATATAATCTTGAAAATAACTCCGTTATAGTCAGGCATAAACTCAGGTTTATCAGCATCTTTAATAACTTCAAAATCATAATTTAATTTCAATCGCGAAGCCACATATTCCGTAATTCCTGTAGAAGCAATATTGAGTTCATATATTTTAATAGCGCTAGTGCCTTGAACTCCAGAAAATGCTATTCTATTATTTTTAATATTTAAGCCTACAATAGTTCCTGTTTTGACAGCATTTGTAGCCAAAGGAATGTACTTATAATCCATTAAAGGGTTATATAATACATTAATACAATCACCGCAAGCATACACATCAGGATGAGAAGTTTGTAAAAATTCATTTACAATAAAAGCACCATTAGGTGATGTTTTTAAATAATTATGAGCAATACTGGAATTAGGAACGAAACTAATACATAAAATAACCATTTCTGTAGCAAAAATATCTTTATCAGTTTTTACATGAGTAACTAATTCGTTTTTAGTCACAAATTGAGAAACTTTTTGTCCTAAAGCCAAATGAACATGATTATTTATAAATTGTTTTTGAGCAGGTTCAGTAAATTCAACATCTAAATATTTAGACATAATTCTATCTTCAGCATCAATTAAAACAACTTTTTTGTTTTGCAAAGAAAAAGCTTCAGCTAACTCAACGCCAATATAACCAGCACCTATAATAGTAATATTGTCAACATTACGAGCATATTTAATAATTTCATTCGCATGTTCAAAATTTTTGCATAAAAACAAGTTTTTAGAATTAATTCCTTCTAATTTCGGAATTACTGGCCAAGAACCTGTAGATAAAATCAATTTATCAAAATAATCAAAAAATTCTTCATTAGTTTTTAAATTTTTAACCCAAATTTTTTTCTGATCAAAATCAATCTGTAACACTTCATGTTCTAAACACATATTTATCCCTAATGCAGACAATTCTTGAGCATTAGAATAAAATAAACCTTTTTTATCTTGAACAACTCCACCAATATATAAAGCTATACCGCAAGATAAAAACGAAACATTATCATTTCTTTCGTAAACAGTAATATCGATATTATCATATGGATAAGTTTTTCGAATAGTTTTAACAGCTGCAGTACCCGAATGAGTACAACCGACCACTATAACTTTCATCTTTTCATTCATTAATATCACCTTTTCATCTATTAAAATTATGTTTATAAGTTTCCGTAGTTTTAGTTTTTATAAATAATTAATTATAAAAGATATACAATTAAATTATAACATATATAAAAAATTAATTTATAATTTAAAATTAACAAAGTCTTATTCTAAAGGTAATTGTTGAATTAAATTTAAATCATGAAATTTTTTTAAAATTGTTTTATTCAATTTAACTCGTTTTTCAAAATCTTGTTGTGTGAATAATTTTTCACCACGCGCTTTCACAATATTATTAGCCCCTACTTGACCTAAACCATCAATGGTAATAAAAGGCATAATTAAAGAATTGGATGATAATTCCATCACAAATAGATTAGCTTCGGATTTATTCAAATCAATAGGTAAAAAATTATAACCTCTATCTTTCATTTCTTTAGCAATTTTTAAAGTATGCAATTTTTCTTTTTGAACTAATGTCATCTTTTTTTTATTAATTTTGTCAGATTTTTCTAATTTTTCAACAATAGAATGTATTTTATCAGATGACAACATCATATTGTCATAATCAAATTGCGACACTCTAGTAGAAAAATAACCTTTATAAAAAAGTAAAGGGGCATGAACCTTAAACCAAGCTATTCGTAAAGCCATTAAAACATAAGCGGCAGCGTGGGGTTTTGGAAAAAGATATTGAATTTTTTGTAAAGAATCGATATACCAATCATCTACATTATGTTCGCGCATGATTTGAGATAGATTTTTCCATTTTTGTATATCATTATTTTGTTTCCCCTTACGAACTAATTCCATAATTTCGAAAGCAATCAATTTTTCCAAACCTTTAGAAATTAAATAATTTAAAATATCATCACGACAAGTAATCAAATCAAAAATACTTTTATTATTTTTTAAATGATCTTGAGCATTTCCTGACCAAACACCAGTACCGTGAGATAAACCTGATACTTTAACTAAAGTAGAAAAATTAAATTTAAAATTAAATTTTTTTCCTTCTGAATTGATTTCTTTCAACATATCACGAACAAAAGGTGTTCCGAATTCAGGAATTGCTCGAGAAGTTTGGCAGTTCGATTTATTAGCAAAAAATTCATAAACTTGTTGATCATCGACAGGAATATCTTGAAATTTTCGAAAAGGAAAATAAGAAGGATTTTGAAGAACATCATCCATCAAAAACTTAATCAAAGTAGGATCATCATGACCCAAAATATCTAACTTAAATAAATTTTTTTCTAAAGCATGATAATCAAAATGAGTAGTTTTCCATTCGGAAGAAGTATCATTAGCAGGAAATTGGATAGGGGTAACATCATATATAGATAAACCTTTAGGAACAATCACAATGCCACCAGGATGTTGACCTGTAGAACGTTTTACCCCTTCAATCATTATAGCTCTACGATCTTTTTCGTTATCACTTATTGCAATTTGTCTTTCCTCCATAAAAGATCTAATGTAACCGTAAGCATTTTGTTTCGCCACAGTTTGAATAGTTCCAACCCGAAATACACAACTTTCACCTAATAATTCTCTAAAATAATTATGAATTTTATTTTGATAATCTCCAGAAAAATTTAAATCAATATCAGGTTTTCTATTACCACCGAAACCTAAAAAAGTTTCAAAAGGAATATCTTGACCATCTTTAATAAGAATTTTACCACAAATAGAACAAATTTCTTTAGGTAAATCATAACCTGAAAATACATTTGTAAAATGTTTTTGATATTTTTGTATATCAATAACAAAAGAATATGATTTGAAATAATTTTGATATTCAACATTTTGAAGTTCGGTTAAACTCATTTTCATAATAATATATTTACAAATAGCACAACGATAATGCGGAGGCAAGGGATTGATTTCAGTAATACCCAAAACATTAGCTATAAAAGAAGCCCCTACAGAACCTCGAGAACCCACTGGATAACCATCTTCAGTTGATTTTTTCACTAATAAATAGGATAAATAATAAATTGCGGCAATATTATTATTTTCTAAATTATCTTTAGGAGAAATTACAGATAATTCTTGTTCAATCCTATCTTTAACATTAGGATGTAACAAGTGACCATATAAATTAAAAATTTTTTCATTAATCAAACCTATCATTTCAGCTCTAATACTAGAAATTTTTAAATTTTTCAAAAACATATCATCAGGAATATTAAAAAGTTGATCAGAAAAAAATTGAAATTTTTCAATTTGTTGATTCAATAAATGAGTATTATTAATTACAATATCTTGTTTCAATTGTTCATCATTAATAAAATCAAAAGCACTTAACATTTCTTTAGTAGTTAAAAAATAATTATCAGGCAAAAATTGTGAAGGATATTTTGAAAGACGGTGTATACCGCCACCAATTAATTTCGCATTAATATAAACTTCACGTAAAACTTTTTCGTAAGAATATAAATAATGAACATCGCCAGTAGCTATGATAATTTTATTTTGTTTCCGAGCTTCTTTAATAATTTTCAAAATAGTATCTTGAATTATACTAAGACCATATGAATTATCATTATCAAATTCTGAAGAACCATTCAAATCATAAATAATATGACGATAAGCCTGAGGAGGTTGGACTTCAATATAATCATAATAAGAAATAGCTTTAGCTAAATCATATTCATCTTTAGATAAAGCGATATTAAACACATTACTATCAAAACAACCGCTACCAATTAATAAGCCTTCTCTGTATTTTTCAAAATTAGATTTTAATAAACGAGGGGTTTTCATAAAATCTCTCGTTAAAGCATCACTTATTAAATGAAATAAATTATTATAACCTTTTTTGTTTTTAACTATGATATTAACATGATAAGGTCTCTCAAATTTAATATCTAAAGGACCTTGCAAATCATAAAAATTCAATATTTTTTGAGCTTCTAATTTTTCTAACATTTCTAAAAAAACAAGAGCAGTAGCACGAGCATCGAATAAAGCGTTATGATATTGACCTTCTGAATCAATTTTAATTTTAAAAGATTTAACAATTTTCTCTAAAGAAAAAAATTTTAACAAAGTATTAAAATGCTTTTGAGCTAAAGATAAAGTATCAATAATAGGTAATAAAGGCCAAGATAAACCAATTTGTTTAGCTACCTCTTGTAAAAATTCTATATCAAAACTAGCGTTATGAGCTACCAAAACACAATCAGGACAATCTTTAATAAAATCTAAAAATTTTGGAAAAATTTCTTTAATATTAGGTTTTTTTAATAAAATATCATTAGAAATATTAGTTAATTCCTGAATAAAATGATTAATCTTTATATCTGTCCCGGGATTAATTAATTCATCAAAAAATTCAATAATTTTACCATTTTTAATTTTAACAGCAGCTATAGAAATTATTCTATCCCTAACCTTAGACAAACCAGTGGTTTCAATATCCAAAACCACATAACAATGATTTTTCAAAACAAAATCAGCAAATTTATCAATATTTATCTCTTGATTGGTAACAAAAATTGGATTTTCTTCGACAAAATTTAATTCTACTCCTACAATAGCTTTAATATTTTTATCAGAAATATATTTAGAAATTTCTGGAAAAGCATACAAACCATCATGATCTGTAAAAGCAATAGCTTCATGTCCCCATTTTTCCGCTAATTTTATATAATCTTTAGCACTAGTAATGGCATCTAAATTAGACATTTTAGTATGTATATGAAATTCAATTCGTTTTTTACCAGGATAATCATCTGTTTTTTTAAAAAAAATAGACGAATAATCTAAAATTTCATAATTTTCCAAATTAAAATAAAAATTTTTGTCTTTATTTTGAATTTTAATAACCACTAATATTAACATTCCCTCACGCAAAAAATTAAATAATTCATCGCGTTCCCTTTGAGCTTTCTTTTTATCTTTAGACAAAAATTTTTTAACCCATATAGAATCTTGCAAACTAACAGGATCAACCAAATAAAAACTAATCCAATTTTTATAATTATCATGATTAATAAATTGTAAATAACCTTTAATTTTAATTAAATTTAACCTTTCTTCATAAATAATAGGAATTTCTTTAAAATTTAATAAAGGAATATTTGGAATTTTATTATTAATAATTAATTTTTTGGAAAATTTTGGATTTTCATTTGTATTTTTATTAATGATATCAGTTTTGCAATCCAACAAATCAAAATTAAAATCAAAATATTGCATAAATAAACTTTTTAATTCTAATAATTTTAATTTTAATTGTTTTTCGTCTATGTTGTTCTGTCTTTTAAATAAACACTTTTTATTATTTATATCCAAAATAGTAGGATTTTTTTGAAAAAAATTTTTTAATTCTTTATCTATATTAAAGTATGCCATAACTTTATCTAACATATATTGATAATGTTTTTTCCAAATATAATCATCCTTTAACAGATTCCAATCTAGAATACGAAAATGCACATTAATTGTAGGTTGTAATTGTACAAAATTTTCTAAATCTTCACTCAATTGTTTTAAAAAAAAATTTTGAAATTCTTTTTCAAAAAATTCAAAATATTTAGTTTCTTCAGGATATTCTTCTATTTGGAAAAAACAATCCCAACTATTCGTTTTTTTATCATCAACCACAACTTCTATTAATGGAAAATTCGGAATATTTTTATTTTTAATAAATTTTATAAATTTTGAATAAAACTTCATTATCGATCTCAACTTAATTTTAATTATTTATTTTTAGTTTATTATTGAAAAATTTCATATATAAAAAAAAACGAAAACTTTCATGTCACTTTAAAAAAATAATTTTTTTGGATGGTATGGTACTGATGATCGGACTCGAACCGATATAAGTTCTTCACTTGTTTGATTTTGAGTCAAATGCGTCTACCAATTCCGCCACATCAGCATTAATAATAAATCAATTATAATAAATTATTAATTAATACTCACTAACTATAATAAGATTATATCATAACGTCTCTTGAAAAACTATCTGTAAAATTTTTTTCTATCTTAAAAAATTTCATGAAAAATCTTATTATTCTTAAATAAAATATAATTCTAATAAATTTCTTAAAATAAAAAATAATTTCATAAAAAATTATTCTTCTTTCATAATTAATTTTAATATAATTAAACAATATAATAATTTTGATTTCAATTAAATAAAAATGTTTATTTATATCATCATGACTATTTTCTAAAAAATAATTATTTTTAAAATTTTAGCATTTTTATAATTTTGATTATTAACAAAATAATATTCTTTATTAGATCCTAAATAAAAAGTATCTTCTTGTTTCAATAAATAATGTAATTTATCTAAAATTAAAAAAATCTCTCCCTCCAAAATAAAAAAAAACTCATGATAAACAGATTTAAATTGTAGTTCAGTTTGACCTTGGGGTTTAAGCTCAATAATAAGCGGTTCTATTTTAAATTTATCTAAATTTTTAAAAATATGATAAATTTTATTTTTCAAATGGGGATTATATTTAATATTAAAATCTGTTTTTTTATTGATTGCCATCATAGCTTCTTCATGTTGGAAAAAATCTACTATTGAAACTTTAAAAATTTTTAACATTAAAAACAAAGTATTTAGAGAAGGTAAGATTAAATTATTTTCGATCTGTGAAATATAACCTGTGGTCATATTAATTTTTTGCGCTAATTCTCTTTGAGTTAATTTTTGTTGCAATCTCAAATTTCGAATTTTATCACCTATGTACATATTAGGGCGCCAAAGAGGCCTAAATTTCGTGCTATCTAACCAATAGCCAGAGCTGATAAACTCTGAAAGGAGATGGTCGGTTTGACAAACGAAAGAATGTCA
>NZ_MWKN01000022.1 GCF_002009625.1 Candidatus Phytoplasma citri | reverse complement strand
TCCATAGAAATACTAATAATCTGTTTATTTATAAGTATTTCTTCTTATAATCGGATTTTTAATGATTAAACTTTGATTAATTTAGATATAATCCTCTCACCTAACAAAAACAAATTAGAAGATGATAATATTATTCTGATTATCCAAAGATAATAAGACTTAAACAAATACATGTCCCCATAATTAATATCAATTTGAATGCTGGTTGTCATCGATGTTAAAGCGTCTTTCAAATATGATACAGAAATATTATTCATACTTTAGATAAAATTTTAAAAACAGGAAGATTAAATACAAATTTTTACAAATTTTGAAAATTAAAAAATATTTTCTTAATTTAAATCTCTAACTCAAAAAACTTCTTAAAATTATTTTAGAAGCTATTCGATAATGTCAATTATCCGCATAGAACAGATCTAATTGGTATAGAGATATTACTGATTTAGATTAAATAAAAACTGGTTTTCTTTGTCGTATAGATAGCATTACTAAATATAATCTTAAATATTGAAAAAATTAATAAACATAGCATGTTTTAAATATTAAAGTTTTTTATAATTTAATCAAAATAATCGAATAATTTTTAAAATTTATTAATTGTAAATTGTGATAATTTAAAAACAAAATTAACTTTTCATTGATTTTTTATTTTGTTATATATGATTCCAATAAAAAAACAAAATATTGACGAAAATATTAATTTTTGTTAGAATTTAACGTTAATAAAATTATTACTATTCTATTGGATTCAATTTAAAATTTTTTAAAATAAATATAGATTGTTAATAAATAAAAATTTAAAACATTATTTGCTAAATAAAAAATGGTATAAAAAACCTAAATATCCTGCCATTTTACCAATAATCATTACCGAAATATATTCGCTTAATTAAACAAAAAAATAACAAATATCTCAAAAAAATAATAAAATACCTTTTTAAGAGAAATAGGTGTCATACTAAAAACTGTTGATAATCATTATTCTAAAAATTACAAGATATAGTTTTGGTATTGAGTTTATCGATGAAAAAATCTGGAATCTTACCGACAGTCAAAAAAACCTTAAAACAAGAAAAGTTACTAGCTAATATATCAAGTTAAATATTTATAATAACTTTTTAGAATATACTTGAATCATCCTTAAAGTAGTTATTAAATCGCCTAACCCGGGAGAAGATTAACAAGATTTACAACGATAAAATAGTTAGTAATTTATTAGGATTGTGTAAAATTGTGTGTCAGAAAACTGGTTTGCACAGGTTCGGATAGGAATTAATTGTAATAATTGATAGAAATACAAATCTTATCACTAAAATGAAATTGATTTATCTAAATTAATTGAGTTAATAGGAAAAATTATAAAATGAAAAAAAAATACGTTAAAATATCATTTTTTAATAAAATTATAATTATATTGGTCTTAATTATTACCATTATAATCTTAATATTATCAAGAGGGTCTGACATTAAAGTTACAAAATCTAAAAAAATTAAATCCTCGTTTCAAAACGAAAATCCTCGAAATTTAAAAAAATATATATCTACTAATGTTCCTAAAAATTTTTTAAATTTTAAAAATAATTCTAACCCAATGATAAAAGGAATAAGCACTAATAATGTTAAATATTTAAAATGATTATTTACATTTTTTAAATTTAAAGAAGTAATAAAACCTTTTTGTTATAATTAAAATAATCATCCATTTAAATTTAATTAAAAAAATAATTAAATTTAAATTAGTAAATATTAAAGTAAATCAGTTTCAACAAAAGTTAAAATCTTATTTATGATTTTTAAAATTATTAAAAATAAAATATGTTATAATATTGGTAGCCACCTATGTTGTTACTATGGATTTATTTAAATAATAAAATATTATAGGGGGATAAAAATATTTTGAAAAATAATAAAATTCAACAACTAAGGTTTTTTCCGGTTAGTATTATATTATCATTATTATTTTTATTAAATTTTATTATTATTAGTAATAATAATGTTTTGTTAGCTAATCCGCAAAATGATGAATTAGTTTCTAAATCGTTGGATTCATCTCGTAAAGATATTCTAAATCTCAGCGATCAACAAAAATTAGAATTACTACAAAACATTTTGGACAATAATAAATCTGATTTAAACGGAGACTCAGATCCGGCTTTAGAAAAAAAAGTTTGTTTTGATTGTTTAGACATGTTATGTCAGGCAAACGGAGCTTTTTATGAAAATCCTTCAGATATTGAAGAACTTAGTGATATAAGTCAACAAATTAAAAATATTATAGACTCAAAAATACAAGCAAATCAATCTTCTTCAGTAATAAATCCTAATCTAAAAGAAGCAATTTTAAATAATCAACTTTTATCTATTTGTTCACGATACATCGTCGAAGCTGCAGCTAAATTAATATGGAATTGTAATTGGGAAATGCTTTATAAATTTGTAAGCCAAACCCCAGGTATGTTAGCATGGAATATTTCAGTTTCAAGTTATAGATAATTATTTGGTATTATTGCTTAATTGAAATATTCTTATCAAATAAATAATCTCTCAGAATATAAAAAAACTTTGATCAAGTTAATATAATATTCTGAGAGTTTTTTTTAAATAATAGTATTTGTTTAATTAGTTCCAATTAAATCTAATATTTTTTATTATTTTTTAAAGCTACGATTTCATTAAAGTTTCTTATTTGGTTTTTTCGATATTCTAAATTAAAAAAACCATGTCTAATGAATTGGAATTTTTCTAAATTATTTTTGCAATCTAAATTGCTTTCTATAAAACCTTTATATTGCTTCCAAGAGTTAAAATTAAATAAATATTTTATTTCTTTAGACTTTTGATAATTCTCTTGATTATTATCTTTTAATAATAAATCATAATAGAAATTAAAAGTTGCTTCTGAAGATTTTTCTATAGTTAAAAAATGAATAGTACCGTTAGGTTTTCGTTGGTTAAAACCGCTACCACTTTTGGTCATCGGATCGTAGGTAGCTAAAATTTCTGTAATTTCTCCAAAATTATTTGTTATTATTTTATATGCTTTAATAAAATAAAAATATAATAATCTAACTTCTCCGTGCAAAAATAATCTTTTAAAATCTTGATTAGGTTTATTTATTTGAAAATCGCTACGTTCTATATATATTTGACGTGAAAAAAAAACTTTTCTTTTGGTTTTTTCGCTATTTTTATAATAAGAAATTTCGCGAGATTCTATTTGATTTTCGGGATAATTAGTAATTGTTATTTTTAAAGGTTTTATAATAGCAATAATAGTTTTAGTTTTTAATTGTAAATCATTTCTTAAACAAGCATCTAACATACTTTTATCAATATTACTATTTATTTTGGAAAGACCTGCTTCTAAAATAAAATTCTTAATCGCCGAAGGTGTGAATCCGCGATTGCGTAATCCTATTAAAGTAGGCATGCGTGGATCATCCCAACCTCGTACTAAATTATAATCTACTAAAGATTTAAGAATTCTTTTGCTTAAACATGTGCCAACAATATTTAATCTACCAAATTCAATTTGTTTCGGAATATTAATCATTTCAGTTTCTTTGATAATCCAATCATAAAGTGGACGATGATCTTCAAATTCTAAAGAACATAAAGAATGAGTAATTTTTTCTATAGCATCAGCTAAGGGATGAGCAAAATCATAAGTTGGATAAATATAATGGTGTTGTTGTTTTAAAGTTTTAGCATTTAAAATTCTATATAAAACCGGATCACGTAAATTAAAATTAGGATTAGACATATCAATTTTCGCTCTTAAAACTTTTTGGCCTATTTTAAATTTACCTTGAGCCATTTGATGAAATAATTCTAAATTCTCTGAAATAGTACGTTCACGAAAAGGAGAACATTGTTGAATTTCTCTTGTTTGTTTTAATTCTTCTGCATTTAAATCATCCACAAAAGCTTTATTTTTTTTGATTAATAAAATAGCTTTTTGATAGATTATTTCAAAATAATCTGAAGTAAAAAAAATTTTATCCGGTTTATACCCTAACCAATTTACGTCTTTTTCTATATTTTCAATATAAACAGCTTTTTCACGCATAGGGTTAGTATCATCATATCTTAAATAGGTTTTGCCTTGAAAATATTTAGCTAATTCAAAATTAATAATAATTGCCCGAGCATGACCTAAATGTAAAAAACCGTTTGGTTCTGGCGGAAAACGAGTAATAATTTCAGATATTTTATTTTGTTTTAAATCTTTTTCCATAATAGTTTTGATAAAGTTAGATATTATCATAAAATATTTGTAATTCTCCTTTTTTTGCTTTGACAAAAATATAATAAATTTTTGAAAATTATTTCTCTAATATCTTTTAGAGAGCAAGATATATAATCTTAGTCACATATAAAGTATTTTTTATAACAAAATTTAAATATAAAAAAAATTATATAAAATGATTATTTCCATATATAAAAATAAATTTCAAATTTATATTAAATTTTTTTTAAGATATTTTTAGTATACTAGAATAAATGTTTTTTTAAAAAATATTATTTTTTTTCGGGAGCAAATTAAAATGTTTATTAAATTAATTAATCGCATTATTTTATTAACAATAATTTTTATTATTTTATTCATAATCAGAAACGAAATTAATATCAACAGTGAACAACAAAATGAAGAAAATTATGATAATTCTCTTACAGAAATTAGAAAAACTTGGCGAAAACTTGATCCAGATAAAAATACACAAAATAATTTTAATGAAACGCAAAATGAAAAATTAAATCAATATATATAAAAATAATCTCGAATTAACTTTCTAAAATGATTTTATAATTATTTAAAAGAATTCATTTTTTATGGCTAATTATTAAAAATTATCATAAATTATGAATTCTTTTTCTTTAAGATAATATTATTTAAAAGTAATTTTAAAAGATTTTGAATAATCGTTTTTATTATAATATTTGGTTTAGAAAGATATAATAAGTATCAAATATTGCATAATTTTAAGAAAATTTATATCTTTTTATTATATTTTTTTTAAAATTATATATTATAGACAAAGATATAAAATGTATTATTTAATAAATTATGATTACCTTGATAATGTAATTTTAAATGTTTATTAGGACTTTTTTATTAATTTAAATAACTCTTGGCTATCTTCAAAAGGAATAATTTTATTTTGTTGACCATGCAATAAAAAAATAGGTTTTGGATAATTAAATTCATAATTAATTAAATATTCTTGAAATTGTGTAATCATTAAAAACATAGTATTATACATGAAACAAGTAGTAACAGTATTGATTTTATTAGTAATTTATGATTGTTGTAAAGTTAATCTTTGGGGGCTCAGTATAATTATTCATTATAATAATTTTAGTATTTGAATTAATGTTGTTAGATTATAAAATTTCTTGAGTTTTATTCAAAATTTCGGAAGATGTAGCAATATTAATAACTCTATCTATATCTTGAAATTTATACACATAACAATTATTAATTGTACTGTCTATCGAATGACCTAATAAAAATATTTTCAAATTATTTTGTCTTTTTAAAACATTACAATATTATGCAAATCTAAAGATTTGGTAATCTTCAATATCTCCTGATTTATCCCGATTTTGTATATTTTGACCATGATTTATTAAATCATAATTTAAAGTATTAAAATTATTAGTACTTAAAAAATTAGTTAATCTTTCATATTCTTGAAAAATTTCTCCCATATCATGTGTAATAATAATATTTGCTTTAGCCATTTTAGGTTAAATATCTTGTTTAAAATTATCAAAAAGTCTGACATTATTATATCCTAATAATCGAAAATTAGAAAAACTTAATATTTTAAAAATAAAAATGAAAAAAATTATAATAACAAATAAAATCTTTATCAATAATAAATTATTATGTTTGGAATTTTGATTATGAATTTTTTTTCGAATTATACATTTTCAGATTATTTCTCTTATTAAATAATGAATTTATAATGAACAAAAAGTTTTATAAAAAATTAAAAATTTTAATATTAAAATGTAATAACTTAAAATTAATAAAATTTCTTATAATTTATTAATCTAATTTTATGTTATAAATAATTTAATTGCGAATAATAAAAATTATTAACAACAATATTATCTTTTTTTAACTTTTATTCTATAATGATAATTATTGCTATAATTATCTTTATATGCAATAAAATAAATTTGAAGAGTACAGGTCCATACCTCTCTCATTTTCCAAAACCCTACATTCAATAAAAAAAAAGTTTCTCCTATTAGAATATTATGATTTAATATTTTATTAATATTAAAAATTTTAATGAATCCAGTATTTTTATTATATTCAACATTAGATTGCTGCTCAAAATAAAAATTTTCTCTTAATTGTTTTTCTATTGCAGCTTTAGAAGTTCCCGACAAATAAGAAAATTTACCAAACAAATGATAATAAAAGGTTTTATCTTTTATAGCATTAATTAAATTAAAAGAAATGGAAGGATTTTCTTTAGATAAATTATCAGAAATATTTAAAAGCGGTGTTTTCAAAGATGTTTTCGTCATCGGAAAAAAAAATATGATAAAATAACTTAAAATTAGTAAGAACCAAATCAATAATATTACAATAAATATATTGTAATTGTTTTTTTTTTGTTCATATTGTCACCATTTCTTTTAATAAACCATATTGTTTATTATTTTTAATAAATTATTAATTTTAATTAATTTGGATTTTTTATTTGTAATTTTTAATATTCACTTTAATAGGGGTTTTTTTTAAATCTTCGTTAATTAGATCTAACCAATTAGGTATAGTTTCATCTAACAAATATTTAAGGGCATGGAAAAAACAATAACCATCTCCAGGTGTATCATTATATTCTTTAATATAAAAATGTATATTATTAAAATTTTTCATCTTCAATTTAAGAATAGAACTATCTATTATTTCGCATAAAGAATTGAAATCTAATGAAAAAGTTGTTTGATCAGAATTCTTTATTTCGATAATTAATGATATTCTTTTATTTATTTTTTTAGATAAAAAATCAATAGTACTTTGTATCAAAAAAGGATATGCAGTATCTAATTTTTGATTTAAAATTTTTTCCATAATTATTTCCATGTCTAATGGCGGTTTTTCACTTTTTAAAAATATCTGATAAGTATCTTTAAAAGTATTATCTTTTAAACCTAAAAAAAATTGTTCCAATCCTAAATAAGCTATTTTCGCAACTATTTGACGATTTTCAAGATATTGATTATTATTTATTTTTGTATAAGTATAATCATAATAATGCAATGTTTTTTGATTACGATTTGTAAAACAACAATAAATAAACCAAATTATAATTAAATGAAGTATAAATAAAAATGTATATAAAATAATTTTTAAATTAAATCGAATGTTAAACATTTTTTAATTATTTTTACCTTTCGCTTTTTAATTTTAGAATTTTAATTCCAAAATAAAAAAGTTTTTTAAAATATTTTTAATTTAATTAAAAAAGATCAAATTATATTAAATATAATAATATTATAATTTATAATCCACAAGTAAATTTCATCACTACTTAAAATAAATAAATTAATTAAAATTTTAATATTTATAAATGAATAAACTGATAAATCGAGATTATTTTATTTATAAAAATTGTTTTTTAAATAAATATTTTTTAGAGGTATTATAATATATGTTTTTTAAAAATCGCAAAAATTTTTTTGATTGTATAACTAATAATTCTATAGCTTTATTTTATTCTGGCAATCCCCAATATAAAAGCGGAGATCAATTATTTCCTTTCGAAGTTAATAAAAATTTTTATTATTTAACGGGTATTAAACAACCTTATATTATTTTAGTTTTTATAAAAACATTATTAAACAAACAAAATTTTTTATTTATTCCTGATATTGATCCTATGAATAAATTATGGAACAATGAACAATTAAATAAAGAACAAATTACCGATATTTCGGAAATTCCATTTGCTAATATTTTGAAAATAAAAGATTTTAATTTTTGGATTAATAAAAAAATTTCTGAATTAAAATTATTATCTCCCAAAATTTATTTTGATATTCCGAATCATTATAAAGAATTAAAATATTCTTGGAGTTATGAACAATTATATAAATGTTTAAATTATTGGCCACATATCGAAATAGCCAATAGTTCTCGAATTTTATTAAAATTACGTCAACAAAAAAATAGCGAAGAAATTAACTCTATTAAAAATGCTATCGATCTACATTATCAATCTTTAATGTATTTGTTTCAAAATTTAAATAAATGTCAATATGAATTTGAAATAGCAGCTAATTTTCATTATTATTTAGGCATGAATAAAGCTCAAAACGCTTTCGAAACCATTGTCGCTTCAGGAAAGAACGCTTTAATTTTGCATTATCATCAAAATCATTCTTATTTAAATAATAACGATTTATGTTTGATAGATTCAGGAGTAAAAATTAATGATTATTCTTCGGATATTACTCGTTGTTTTCCTATTAGAAATAAATTTACACCTATACAGTATCAAATTTATAATTTAGTATTAAATGTTAATAAAGAATTAATTAATTGGGTTAAACCTGAACATAGTATGAAAGATTTAAATTATTACGGAAAGCAAATGCTATCTATAGGTATGAAAAAACTTGGATTTGAAGAAAAAATTGAAAATTATTTTTATCATAGTATTAGTCATCATTTAGGATTAGATATACATGATTTAATAGATATAGATGCAGAAGAACCTATCGGAGAAAATAGCATTATAGCTATTGAACCAGGTTTATATATTAATCATTTAAATTTAGGGATTAGAATTGAAGACAATATTGTTGTCAAACGAAAAGGAAATATTAATTTATCTGCTAAAATTCCTAAAGAAATTGAAGAAATAGAATCTTTAATAAAATAAATAAAATATTTTAAATTTGATAATTATTTTTTATAAAAGATAAAATAAGTTAGAATTATTCGTTTTAAATTAGAGATTTGTTATAATATCAATGTTATTATAATTATAAATTATTTAATTCACGTATATTATTATATTTATGGTAAATAAGCATAAATATTTTGTTATCTCATCGATAACACAAGTGCTAAAGAACATTTTCTTAAAGGAAACCAAATGAATGACAGTAGTTCTTAAAAGTAGGTCATGGTAGGAAGTAAAATTAAAAAAATATCAATATTAAAGGTTATTTTGAAATCATTAATCACGATATCTTGAAAGAAATACTTAAAAAATGAAAAAATCTTCAAAACCATACAGTAGGTATCATGAACAATGGTACCATGGTATCAATTATAAATCATTATATAATTGTCCCCAAAGTATAATAACTATTTTAACTCCTAGCGAATTTTTATTTTTTATTTACAATACATCGATAATAATAAAATAGCTAATTTGATTTATGAATGAAAGTCTAAATGAAAAATTTAATATGGAATAAATGAAAGCCTATCAAGATAGTAGATATCTGTAGATGGCTTAATCCTAATTCGAATCTTTGAAAAAAATATTTTTTATGCGAACAATTTTATTTTATTATTGGAATTAAAGAAAAAACTGATATAGTCCAATAAATAAAACCCACCAATTATTCAATATTTAAAACTGAAGATGATTCAAAAAATTCCAAATCATTCCGATTCCATCTCATCAAATAATTAAGTCTAGAGAAAGTAAATCCTACCAACAGCAATCTAAATAAGAAAACCACTAAGAATTTCTTACAAAGGAAAAGTAATGATTCCGATGCTGAATCATAAAATTAGCGAAAGAATATAGGTACGAATACAATTGGTTAAAAGAGGGACAGGTAAAACACGACAAAACATTAGCGAAGAGAGGGTTTTATCGATAAATTTATATTACAAGGTCGTACGCATCTAACTGACCGTCTGAAGGCGGAACGTTGTGAGAATTGTGACAAAACAGTCCAACTTCCAGTTCATCATATTGGTATGGTCCGCAATACAAATTACCAAAGGATCATGAATAAAAGAATAAAAATATTTTATAAAGATTGTCACTAAAAGATAACCAATCAACAAATACACGATATTAGAAAAACAAGAACAATAAGAATAAATAGCTAATCAACCGTAAGGGGAAATTAGTTCTCACAAGAGAGTAGATTAGGGAAAGTGGGGTGCTGGGAAACTTACTCACACCGTTCGGACGGGAGCTGTTTGTAATATAAAAAAAATGCAATTAATCTATCCGTATTAAAAAAAGATTTGCAATAAATATTTCAAATAATATTATATTGACTTAAATATTATTAATGATAATTAATTTTTATGTTAAATTATAAAATTATTATAAAAATTTTAAATTTTTAAATAATTTTATAATTAACCAAAAATAATTTCCAATTTATGATCAATTTAATTTATATTTTTAACCATTATTAAAATAATATCTCACCAAAAAGAAAGGTTTTTTAATTCTGTCAAAATTAGCAAACAATAAATTTATTTATTTATTATTATTAATATTGTTATTGATATTGGTTTTTATTCATGTATACGATTATATTAATTTGAATAAAAAAAATAATTTCAACAAATTAACAATATCAAAAGATAATTTAGATTTTAAAATGTCCCATAAAATACCAATTAACGATGGAGATCACGTTATTAAAATTATTAAAATTATTGATAAACAAGGTAATATTAAAAAATATGATTATATTACAGGTAAATTGTTAAAGCAAAAAACCAATACAAATATTCAAAAAGATCATAATCATGATATTGATAGTATCAATGAAACTCAAGATATTTATTTTGATTTAAATAATTTAGCTAATGTGAAAAAAATTATTTGTCTAGATGGAACTATTCAAGAATATGATCAACAAAAACGTTTATTTTGTAAAATTAATTCTGATGGTATCATTAGTTATTATGATTATAATAATAAGAAAAAAAAAATAAATTTACCAAATAAAGATTATCGATTTGATAAATACTTATTACAAGAAAATTTTCCTGACGAAACAAAAAAAATTTATAAATATCATAAAATACAGGAAACTTTTTTAAATGGTATAACTAGAAACTATAATTATAACCAAGATGTTATTCAAGAAATTTCTCATGAATATATTCGTGAATACAATCCTAAAACCCGAACAATACAAAAAATTATTTTTCCAATCGGCGAACAAAGAGAATATTACGGTTTTTATGTATGTTTTATTCATCAAGATATTTTAAATGATAAATCAGTTAGAGAATATCAATTGCAAAAAATAAATCAAAATTATTTTTATAAATTAAAAAAAGAAATTTTACCTAATGGTACTATTATGAAATATGATAATCATTTATTACCGATTCAAATGACAACAAAAGATAACATAATCATAACAGCATCTTCTTTAGAACCAAATTTAAAATCAGAAAATAATTCAATTACCAAAATTAAGTTACCAGATAATTCTATAGTTGAAATGGATGATACTAAAAACTATCAAATTACCAAAATTACTGATAACCAAGGAATTACCCGAGATACAGAAATTATATATTTAAATAATAATCCACTCAATCATATTATTAAAATAATTTTTCCTCACGGTTATATTCAAGAATTTGATGAATTTAATGGCTGTTTAATAAAAGAAACATGGCCTAATAAACATATTTTCGAGTATATTTATTTAGATAACACAGCACGATTAAAAAAAGAAATAATCCCCAATGGTATCGAAATCAATTATGATTATAATAATGATCATCCTTTCTTATTATCTAATATAGTTATTTCAGGAATTGTTAAAATTCCTTATCATTTATCTGATAATCATAATAATTAATTTTTGATTAAATTTTTGGTAAATTAAATTATTTTATTCGAAAAAGATTTATTTTTTATTTTTTTTGATTTATTATTATTCGCTTACATATTATTTTTAAGCAATTATATTTTAATGTTAATAATTATTAAAATTATAAATTCATTTTTTGTTTTATTTTTAAATTTAAATAAATTAACATTTTAATAGATATAAATCTATTATATTTTTTATTAAATTCTTATCTTAAATAAAAATTTTATGAATTTAAATTAATCATTTATAATTAAATTTAAATTAATTGATTACGGGATAAATTGCTAACTTTATAAATATTTTTTGTTTTTCCAAGATTCTATGGCTTTTTCAAGAGCTTTCCAAGGTAAACTGATACAAGAGATTTTACTTGGGTTATCGCAAAAAAATTTAAAAATTTGTAATTCTTTATTCAATTGATTAATATCAAATTTTTGCTGATTTAACATAGCTAAAAAATTTTTAATTTTCACTAATACTTGTTGAATGTTTTGTTTTTGAACCGTCATAGACATAATACTTGCTGAAATACAACAAATTGAACAAGCTTGGGTATTATGGCGAATATTTTGTAAATGAGAATCAATAATATAAAGTTGTAATTCGATCGCATCGCCACAATAATTATTGTGGTAACGAAAATATAAATAATTAGAATTATCAGATAAACCTTGATTGTAAGGATTATTCAAATGATATAACATAATTTTTTTATCTTCATCTTTTAAATAAATTAGCATTCACCTCTTCCTTTATTTATTATATTGATTTTTTTTATTTTAAAAAAATTTATCTTTTTATAAAAAAAATTAAAATTAATTTATTTCGGATTTATTTTCATATTTTTTTCATTATAAAATGCTATTTAAATCTTTGATTTGATTTAAAATAGACACTAAACGATTTATATCTTGATCATTATTATAAATACCAGCTGAAATTCTAATAGTACTAATTTGATTTATTTTTTGAATAATTAAATTAGCACAATGTTTACCAGTACGCACAAAGATATCATTTTGATTCAAAAAATTTTCTATATCATGAGCATGAATTTGTTTAAAATTAAATAAAATCATATTAGTTGACGTAGGATTAAAAATGATAATTTGAGGCATTAATTTTAAAAAACTTTTGATTTTATTAATAATATCATTAGTATGTTTTTGAATCCGAGGTATTCCAATTTTTCTAATAAAATTCAAAGTTTTTCGAAAAGCTAAAATAGCACCAATATTTAATGTTCCTGGTTCAAATTTGTTTGGTAATTCATTGAAAATAAAATTTTGATGATTAACTTCACAAATATTACCTCCGCCAATATTAGGCGAAGATAATTTTTCTAATAATTTTTGTTTTCCAAATAAAATACCAATAATACGGATAGATTAATTGCGTTTTATGCAGCGATTTGTCTTTACTGTTTTATTTACAATTAGCCCCCGTCCAAACGGTGCGAGCAAGTT
>NZ_MWKN01000021.1 GCF_002009625.1 Candidatus Phytoplasma citri | reverse complement strand
GGAAACTTGCTTGTCCGGTTTGGACGGGGGCTGATTGTAAATAAAACAGCAAATACAAATCGCTGCATAAAACGCAATTAATCTATCCGTATTAAAAAACAAAATCCTAAAAATTTAGAATTGAAAAAATATTGTCCTTTCGAAAGGAAATGTTTACTTCATAAAGAAAAAAAATAATAAATTTATAATTTAATAATTTAAAAAAACATAATTTATATTATTTTTTTATTTTTAATTTTATATATAATAAATATAACGAAGTTTTAATTGTATTATTTAAAGGATATTCATGATATTCAGAATATTCAGAAATAATATTTTTAAATCTTTTGTTATTATTTTATTTGGCCCTGTAGCCAAGTGGTAAGGCATAGCTCTGCAAAAGCTTGAACATCGGTTCGAATCCGTTCAGGGCCTCCATTTTTGATAATTTAAAATTTTTTTATAAAATAATATTTTTTATATATTCAAATATTATATAATATTAGCATATGAATAAAAAAATGAAATTAATTTTAGCTATTGTTTCATCAGAGGATGCTGATGAAGTGCAACATAATTTGAGTAAAAATAACTTTTTTAGTACAAGATTATCAACTCAAGGAGGATTTTTGAGTAAAAAAAATGTTACTTTAATTATAGGTTTGCCAGCAGATAAAGTGGAACAAGCTATAGAAATTATTAAATTCCATTCTAGACAGAAAACACAAATTATACCGAATGATATTTTAAATGAATTTTCTGCTTATTATTCTTTACCTTCAGAAGTTTCTGTTGGAGGAGCTACTGTTTTTATTTTAGATGTGGAAAAATTTTTAAAATTATAATTATCTATAAAAAAAGATGATATTTTAATTTATTAATTATTAATTTTATATTTAATTTTGTTTTTGGGTTTTTGGAAGGATATCACTTAATAAAATGGCTTTGAATAAAGAACAAAAAAGAAAAATTTTAGAACAATATGATGCTAATCTTATTAATACTGGTTCTAATAAGGTACAGTTTAATTTATTAAATGTTGATATTGAAATATTATCATGTCATGTTAAAAAACATCCTGGAGATTTCCAGGCTAAACGTAGTTTAATGATGAAACTTAATCGTTTGAAAAATATAAAAGAAATGCTTTAAGTTAAGTATTTATCTTAACAAAAACATTTCTTTTTTATTTTTATTAAAAAGTTTTTAAAATTATTCAAAAATTATTTTATATTATCAAATATTATTTGATCAAATTTAAATATTTGTAATTTTTTATAATTTTCAAATTTGATCAAATAATATTTTATTTAATATTTATTTATTTTTATTAAATAATTTAGGAATTTTTTAAACTATTTATATTATATTTTATTTTAATTATAAATTTTTTAAATTTTTTGAAAAAATTATTTATGGAGCGAGTGAAGGGAATCGAACCCTCATTATATGCTTGGCAAGCATATGTAATAACCATTATACGACACCCGCGATTATATTTCATTAAAAACTATTAATAATTTTTTTAAATATTTATTGAGTTTATCATTACTATTAAATTTTACCAAAAAAGTTATTGGTTTTGACAAAATAATTGGTGCCCTTAATAAGAATTGAACTTATATTACATCATTACCATTGATGTGTTTTACCATTAAACTATAAGGGCTATATGTTTTATTGTATTAATAGGATAATTATATCATAAACATCCATTAATGAAATGAATATAGTTAAAAATTTTAATATAAAATTTTATTTTTTATTGTTAAATATAATATTTAATTTTACTATTAATTTGTGTATAATGAAAGTGACTATTTCGACTAATTAAAATAAAATTAGAGAATGAAATTAGAATGCAATTGCAGAGGAGTTTTTTAAAATGTCAGCAGATCAAATTAGTCTACGTAGTATAGGTTATTTAAAGTTTTTTTCCGAAAAAAGAATAACGGATAATCACGAAGAAAAAGGTAATTATGGATTTATTTATAGAAATCCTAATTTATCAGAAGAACAAAAATTAATATTACAAAATAAAGTTCAAGAATTAAAAAACATGGTATCAGATTCTGAAATTTCCAATGAGGAAATGAATGAAAAATATTCAGAAATTAAAGAATTAATTGGTTTAGATACTAAAACATTAGAAGAAGTTTTTTTTCATGTTTCGCAAATAGCAGATAGATCTGTTATAGAAATGACGCCTGAAGATAGAAGAAACTTTTTTTATCAAGGTGCTCTTTTTGAATTTGATGTAGAATCTACTCAACAAGGTTTAAAAGCTGTTAGAATTAATAAAATTTTTTAATTTATTTTTATATATCATCAAAAAAGACTTGAAAAAGTCTTTTTTTATTGTTAGGTATAAAAAATTAATTTATTTTTGTAAAATCATAAATATAATATAAGGAAGTGAGTTTTTAATAAATAAATGCAAAAATTTACTAATGAATCGGTTAGGGCGCCAAAGAGGCCTAAATATTAAGTGAACTAACCACTCACCAGGGCGATAAACTCTGAAAGGATAAGAACGGTTACTGAAAGGAAACAATCAGGAATTACAGCAGTTCTTAAAAGCGGGTTGCGATGAAGTAGTTAGTCAAAATGACCTCGCTACCGAATAGTTCTAAGGATAAACCTGGAATGGTCTAAGAAGATAAGAAGATGTAGTTTCCTAACCTGTCTCGCAAACTACTGTACTCGAGCAGTCCAGAAGCTATCGATATAAGTAACTGATATTGGATAGTTTATCAACTAAAAAACATGGAATCTCACCGTTAATCTAACGGTCACTTCTCCTAAGGAATTAAGGTCGATATTTAGAGTAACTTGGAGAATCCTAAAGGCAGAGTTATTAAATTAACCAATAATGAGATGAAAGTCATTAGGCCCAAGGATAAAGCGACTTTTTAGTAGTCGGAGGAGTAAAACTTAATTTGGAATCATTTAAGTCAATCGTCCTCTCAGGAAGAAGGTTAATGACCTTTATAGGGCGAAAGAAGTTAGTAATTTATTGTTTATTCAATGGAATTAGCGCAAATGCCAAAAATTTTGCTGATCAATAAACTAAGCTTTTGCAAATATTTAATATCATTTGGAATTGTTGTTTAAATAATCAGAGTAATATATAATTAATATTTATCTAGATTTCAATCACATTGTGGCTATTTGACTCAAAAAATATTAATGATATTAAACTCTGGAAAATGGAAAAATACTTCCGAGAATACTTAAAAAAAGCCATTAATAATTTCAATTAGTTTGATAAATTCTTGTCTTATAAGAAAATTTAAAAATCGGTCTCTCGTTATTCTTGCTATAAAATCCATTAATCAAGAAGGTTATGAAATAATTATTAACTTTTTATTTTCGAAAATATTTTTTTAGAATGGAGTTTTTTTGGATTTCTAACCAAAAATTTTTTTTCATGATGCCATTCAAATATGTGAAGCAGAGATTCAAAAGGAATTGATTATATTATCAAAATTGATATTAATAGTTTTTTTAAATCATTAACCATGAAATTTACTTACAAAAAATAAAAAAATATATTCAAAAAGTCAACTTTTATCAAAAAATATAAAAAAACTGAGGAACATCAAAACAATTTAGATCTGATTATTAATCTTCAGATTAAGATCAAAAAGATATTAATTTTTTCTGATTTTAGAAATTTATCATACAAAAATCGGACACGATTAGAACTGGTGTGGCCTTGGGTCGTTTATTCTTGGGATAAAATTAAAAAAATGCGTAATCACAAGGGAAATCCCGATATTACCATTAATAGATTTATATTCTAAGGCCGTACACACCTAACTGA
>NZ_MWKN01000020.1 GCF_002009625.1 Candidatus Phytoplasma citri | reverse complement strand
AGATGAATTAAATTATAAATATAACGAGATTATTGCTAAATCAATAAATTATAATAATTTTAAAAAAAGTTTGGGGATTCCTGTTTTTGTGCCTGTTATAAGGTCAATTAATTGATAATAATTAAAAAATAATTTTAAAAAAGATAGGAGTAAAATTTATTTTTACTCCTTTATTTAATTCTTTTGTTTTTTACGTAATTATTGGTTAATTTTTTAAATTATTTATTACTGAATTACAGCGATTACATAATTCGCTACAGGTATTATAATTTATTACATTCCAACAGCGAGGACAAGTTTTTCCTGTAGATTTAATAATTTTAATTTTCATTTGGCATGATTCTATAATTTGAATTTCCGATACAATTAATAATTGATGTAAACAATGATTTATTTTTAATTTTGTGATTGCGTTTAAATACTCTGTTGTTAGTTCTAAAATTATTTTGGCTTCTAAAGATTTATTAATAATTTGATTTTTTCTAGCATCTTCTAATTTTTTTAGTACTATATCTCTTAACTCTAAAAACTTTTTATAAGCTTTTTGTTCTTCTGAATTAGTATCTTGTTGTTTAAATACATTTATAAAGTTATCGATTTCTGTTATTTTAGGCATATTTTCTAAGTAAACATCTTCTTTTTTGGAGCTTTCGTTAACATTTAGATAATTATAAGCTTCTGAAGTTGTATGAGGTATAATTGGTGTCAAAAAAATTAATAAATCTAATAATAAATCATATATATTCGATTGAATAGTTCTTCGTTCTTTGCAATTGGGGATTTCAATATACAAAATATCTTTGGCAAAATCTAAATAAAAAGAACTTATTTTATTAGTTATAAAAAGATATATTAAACTTATAATTTTTTCAAAATTATAACTTTCGTATGCTTCGATAATTTGTTTAATTATTTGTTTAAATTCGAGAATTATTAATTTATGTAAAGAAGTTCTTTTCGAAAAAGATATATAGTCCGTTTGTATATTAAAATCGTATAAATTGCCTAACATAAATCGCAAAGTATTTCGTATTTTTCGATATTTTTCTTCTATTTGTTTTAAAATAGAATAATCTATTTTAACATCATTTTTATAATTAGTGCTAGCTACCCATAATCTTAATATATCAGCTCCGCTTTGTTTTATGATGGTTTGCGGTTCTATAATATTTTTTTTTGATTTGCTCATTTTTTGCCCTTGGCCATCAAGAACGAAACCGTGAGTAATAATTTTTCGATATGCCGCTTTATTAAATACAGCTACCGAAGTAATTAAAGATGAATTAAACCATCCTCTGTATTGATCTGAACCTTCTAGATACAAATCTGCTGGAAAAAAATTTGAAGAAATATTTTGTATAACATTATATGAAGTTCCAGAATCAAACCAAACATCTATGATATCGATATCTTTAGTAAATAAATGATATTTATTATTTTTTTTAATATATTGTTCTGGTAATAATTTTGAAATTTCCCATTCATGCCAAATGACTTTTCCGTATTTTTCAAATAAATCAGCAAAATGGTTAATTATTTGGATATCTAGAATGGGTTTTTTATTTTCATCATACAATATAGGAATAGGTACTCCCCATTTTCTTTGTCTACTTATATTCCAATCTTCTCGGTTTATTATCATATTATACATTTTTTGTTCTCCCCAATTAGGAAACCATTTAATGTTTTTAATTTCTTTTAATAATTCTTTTTTGATACTCTGAATATCTATAAACCATTGTGATAAAGCTAAGAAAACAATAGGTTTATTAATTCTATTATCATGAGGATATAAATGTTCTATTAATTCTGCTTTAATTAAAAGTCCTAGTTTTTGTAAATCTTCTATAATCAAATCATTGGCTTTTTGAAAAAAAATTCCTTGATATTGAGGAGATAATTCTGTCATATTGCCTTTTTTATCAATACTCAGACTTGTTTCTAAATTATATTTTTGCCCTATTACAAAATCTTCTTGTCCATGTCCTGGCGAGATACTAACTAAACCTGTGCCTTCTTGATCGGAAACAAAATCACCTAAAATAATTTTTTTTGTTTTATTAAATAAAGTGTTTTCGTATTGTAAATTTTCTAATTGTTGGCCTGTTAAAACTTTAATAATTTCAATTTTTTGCCAATTGAATTTAATTTGTAATTTTTGTAAAACTTTGGCTCCTATAATATATTTTTGATTTTTGTTGACATTAATTAAATAATATTGAGCTTTGGGGTTAACACAAATGGCTTCATTAGAAGATAAAGTCCAAGGGTTAGTGGTCCAAATTATAATTTGAACATTTGGTTCAAAATCTTTATATTCATCATTTATTATTTTAAAGGTTGTAAAAATAGACCAAGTTTGATGTTTGTGATATTCTATTTCTGATTCAGCTAAAGAGGAATTCAAATAAGTAGACCAATAAACAGGCTTTAATTTTTTAAAAATTAATTTTTTTTCTAACATTTTTGCAAAAATTCTAGTTTGATTTGCTATATATTTGTTGTCGCAAGTCAAATAAGAATTATTCCAATCTCCTAAAATACCTAATCTTTTAAAATTTTCTTTTTGTTTTTCGACAAAATGTAAGGCAAATTTTTGGCATTCTTTGTTAAAAATGTTGGTTGTTAAATTTCTGTTTTGAGAATTTTTTTTTAAAACTGCAATTTCAATTGGCAATCCATGTGTATCCCATCCTGGTATATAAGGTGTATTATATCCTTGCATAGTTTTAAATCTTAATATAAAATCTTTTAAAATTTTATTTAAAGCATGACCAATATGTATATCTCCGTTAGCATAAGGAGGACCATCATGCAGGATAAATGCGGGATTGTTTTGATTTTTTTTTAAATTTTTTTGATACAAATCGATTTGATACCAATATTTTTCTATTTCAATTTCTTTTTGTGGTAAATTTCCTCTCATAGGAAAATCAGTTTTGGGCATAGATAATGTATTAGTATAATGTTTATCTTTTTGATTCATTTTTATATTATATTTCCTTTTGTAGCGATAATGGATTAAAGATTTGAATAAATACAATAAATTAGATAGTTTTTTTATGATTTGTTAGACACGAAATTTAAAGTTTATGATATCACCATCTTGAACTATATAATTTTTACCTTCTGAACGTAATTTACCTTTTTCTTTTATTTCGCTAATATTATTATATTTAACAATTTCGTTATAATTTACAACTTCTGCTCTGATAAAACCGCGTTGAAAATCTGTATGTATTGATTTAGCACATTGAGGAGCCGTAGAACCTTTAACGAAAGACCAGCTTCTTGTTTCTTTAGATCCGGCAGTAAAATATGTTTGTAAATTTAAAAGTTGATAACTATTTTTAATTATTTTTTCTAGGGCATATTTAGAGGAAAGTGATGTTTGTGTTTGGTTAATATCTAGTGTATTTTTATTAATTGATACGGAAGAATAATTTTTTTTGGCTTCAAGAATGCAAATAGGAATGAATTTTTTATTATTATTGGAACTATACTGATTCATTTGTTGAAAAAAAATATTTTTATCCCAATTATTATTTTTATTTTCTGGTAAATTACCTATATAAATCATAGGTTTAAGAGTTAATAGATTGAAATTTTTTATTATTTGGATTTCTTCTTTTGTTAAGTGCAATTCGCTAGCAGCGATATTTTGGCTTAAATTTTTTTTAATTTTTTGTAAAAGTTGAATTTCTAATTTTGTTTCTTGTTGTGTTTTTTTTGAGGAATGACAGATTTTATTTAAACGTTGTTCAATTTGTTCTAAATCAGCTAAAATTAGTTCTGTTTCGATCATTTGACTTTCTAATACAGGATTAATTTTTTCATGAATATGAATAATTTTTTGATCATCAAAACATTTTACAACATGGCAAAGAATATCAACATTACGAATATGATTTAAAAATTGATTTCCTAATCCTTCTCCTTTGGAAGCTCCAGGGACTAAACCAGCGATGTCGACAAATTGTATTTGAGTTTTAACGATTTGTTGAGATTTAAAAAAATTTGCAATATATTTTAAACGTTCATCGGGAACTTCTATCATAGCTATGTTAGGCTGGATAGTTGCGAAAGGGTAATTCGCTTCTAAAATATTTAATCCTGTTAATGCATTAAATAAACTTGATTTACCTACATTAGGTAATCCTATAATTCCAACTTTCATATATTTTTCACCTTACTAAGAAATTTATTATCAAAATATTTTTAAATTTTTATTATTTAATTATAACATTTTACTTGTTTAAATGATTCTCGAAAACTACTATTTTTTGATATTGCTACCATTTCTAAAAAGTATTATAATGTATGTTAGTTAATTGATTTTAAAGGGAAAATTTTATTATTATTGTAATAAATTTAAAAAAAATGTTATTTATGTTATTTATGAATGAACATATAAACATTAGTTTTTAATAAAAAAATCCCCATTGAATTTTTTATTTGGGGATAAATTTGATAAATTTATAAAAATAGAAGGAATATAATTATGTTAAAAAAACAAATGATCCCTGTGGGAGTTTCCGGTAGACATGCTCATTTGTCATTAGAAGCTTTAGAAATTTTATTTGGTAAAAATTATAAATTAACTTGGTTTAAAGATTTAACACAAAAAGGTCAATTTGCTGCTAATGAAAAAATAGATGTTATTAGTTCTAATAATCATATTCTTAAAAATGTTCGTATCTTGGGTCCTGTAAGAAAATTTACACAAATAGAAATTAGTAATAGTGATAATATTAGAAATAAATTTGATGCTCCTGTTAGGAGTTCGGGAGATATTAAAGGTTCTGCTAGCGCTACTTTAATTGGTCCATGCGGAAAATTATTTATTAAAGAAGGAGTTATTATTGCCGATAGGCATATACATTTGTCTGATAAAGAAGCTAAAGATTTATATTTAACTGATAAACAAATTGTGAGTGTTCGAGTAGATGGTATTAAAGCTGGTATTTTGCACAACGTTTTATGTCGCGTTAATGTGGATTTTAGTTTAGAATTGCATATAGATACGGATGATGCTTCAGCATTTCATTTAAAAAATGGCGATTTAGTAGAATTAATGACAATATAAATTTAATTTTAAAATCTGTATAAATTTCTACTAATTAAAAATAAAATAGAAGGTTTGTTAGTTTTTTTAATATAAATTTTAAATTTAAACTTTTAGACTTTTATAATTTACAAAACTACAAATTGTCTAATTTATAAAATTATTTGTAAAAATAACTTTTGATTTTTTAAATTTTTAAATAAATAAAAAAATGTTATTTAAGATCTCAAAAGTTATTTACGAAAAGAAATTAAAAAGATTATTTATATAGAAGAAAGAGTTTTATTTGTGATTTTAGAATCATTTGGGTCAAAAGAACCAAGAAAATTTGCAAAGATTGAAGTTATCAAAGATCCTGTTTATGGGTATATTTATTTAGAATATTTGTTTTTAGAAGAGTTAATTAATACTCGTCTTTTTCAGAGATTAAGGCGTATTAAACAATTAGGATGTGTCCATATGGTATTTCCTGGTGCTGAACATTCTCGTTTCACTCATAGTTTAGGTGTTTATGAATTATCTAGACGTTTTTTAGAATTTCATAAATTTCAATTAATAGAAAAAAATTTTTCTTTAAGAAATAAATTAATTTTATTAGCAGCTTCTTTATTACATGACATTGGTCATAGTTCGTATTCTCATATTTTTGAACGCGTTTTTGGTATTAATCACGAAGATAAAACTATTGAAATGATTATTAATAATAAAGAAATTATTTCTGTATTAGATCAAATAGATATAAATTTTAAATATGACGTTGCTGAAGTTATTAAGAATGATAAAAAGAGTAAAAGATTTACTTTATTAAAGCAATTATTAACAAGTCAATTAGATTTTGATCGTTTAGATTATTTGAAAAGAGATTCTTTTTTTGCTGGTGTTAGTTATGGTTATATCGATTCGGATCGTTTAATTGGTATTATGGAAATTACTAATGCCTATCAAGTTCCACAAACTTCTGATTTTCCTACGGACGAATTAGTAATTATTTTCCGTAATAGTGGTCTTTCTAGTATTGAAAATTATTTGATGAGTCGCTATTATATGTATAGACAAGTTTATTGCCATTCTAAAATTGTATTATTTGCTATTATTTTAGAACAAATTTTTAAGAGAATTAAATTTTTAATCAAAAATAATTATTCATTTGAATTGGATATCACTTTGTTAAAAAATTTTTTTTCTAATAAAGAATCTTTAGATTTATATTCTAAAATTGATGATTTTTATATTAATAGCTTGATTGTTGCTTTTCAAGATAGTCAAGATTTAATTTTATCTCATCTTTGTCAAGATTTTTTGCATCGTCGCATTGTTTTTTGGAAATGCATTCCGAATGTTTCTAAAAATTATGAATTTATTAAAAAAATTCAACAAAAATATAGAGATAATTCGGTTTATTATACTTATTATTACGATGATTATATTTTAAGAGATACTTATCGCGAGAATGTTGATAATATTGGGGAACAAATTTTGATCGGTTTTGGTGATATTACTGATAATATTATAAAACCTTTGAGTCTTAAATCTGTTCTTATTAATAATATAATGTTTCAAAATTCTTATAAAGATATTCGCAATTTTTTTTATTATCGTGATTTCAATGATTAAAAATGAACAACATGTTTTTAAAAAAAAATATGGTCAAAATTTTTTGAATAATTCTAAAATATTAAATTTAATTGTAGAATCTGCTGGTATATCTAATAAAAATATAGTAGAAATTGGTCCTGGCAAAGGTGCTTTAACAAAATTATTGGTTTTGAAAGCTAAAAATATTTTAGCTTATGAAATTGATTTTACTTTAAAAAAATTTTTATTTTTTCCTAAATATTGTAATATTCATATTATTTATGATAATTTTTTAAAACGCGATATAGAAAAAGATTTTAAACAATATTTTGGTAGCGCACAAGAAGAAGTGGTTTTAGTAGGTAATTTGCCTTATCATATTGTTTCGGCTGTTTTATTCAAAATTTTTACTATATCTCAGATCAAAAGTTTTACTATAATGTTACAAAAAGAATTGGCATGTAGAATATTATCAGATCCATTTGTTAAAAATTATAATTCTTTAAGTGTTATTTGCCAATCTTTGGCTATTATTGATGTTATTAAAATAGTTAAAAAAACTAATTTTTATCCTCGACCTAAAGTAGATGGAATGGTTTTGAAATTTACTAAAAAACAATTTTCATTAAGAGAAGAAAATTTTTTATATAATGTTTTTTTTAAATTTTTAAAAATTGCTTTTAAACAGAAAAGAAAACAATTAATTAATAATTTTCAAGACTATTTAAATATTTCTAAATCTGAAATTATTAGTTTTTTTGTTAAATACCGGATACCTCTAAATATTAGAGCAGAAGAAATAAATATTTTAGAATTGCAAAAAATAGCTAAATTATTTTGGAGTTATTTTCAGCGGTAATAATCAAGAAATTTATGATATTTTGATAGTGTAATAATTTATTTCATTGTAATATTGTATATAAATTATGATAAAATAATCCCATAAAAGATTGTGTAAATTCAAAAAAAGGATTATAATTTTTTACAGTAGTTTATTAAAAAAATAATTTTGATAAATTTTTAAAAAATAATAGGATGGTATGTAATGAAAATTACTGGTGTTAGAATAAAACTTAATGATAAAGAGCATCCAAGATTAAAAGCTGTTTCGAGTATTTTTATAGATGATTGTTTTGTGATTCATGGTGTTAGAATCATTCTCGGTAATAGAGGTCATTTTGTTGCTATGCCTAGTTCCAAGTTGAATACGGGGATCTTTAAAGATGTAGCTCATCCTACTAATACTCATACTCGAAATATGTTAAATGAAAGAGTTTTAGAAGAATTTTATGCAAAAATTTCTGAGCAGAATAATAATATAACCAGTTCAGAACAAGTTGATTTAAAATCATCAAATTCACAAGATAATGAAAAAAACAATAATAAAAATAATGATTCTAGTAATGAAGAAAGTTATAATTGTGATTAATTTTGGATTTTTTCTGTTTGAAAATTTATTTTTCTAGTTAAAAATATACTCAAAAGTATTTCTTTTAATTATTTTTTGGTTTAAAAATTTGAAAAATATATAAATTAGTTTTAAGTTTATATATTTTTCTTCGCATTTTATAAGGATTAATGGTATTTATATTTTGAAACAACATTCTATTATTTATAATTCTGAGAAAAATGATCGACAACATTTTAATTCGGATTACAAAAATAATTCTAAGTACTTTTGTCTTTTTGTTTGGGGTTTGTTTTTATATTTATTCTGTTTTGTTCCTGTAGTAGTATTTAAACTGTTTAATTTGAATGATCACGAATGTTTGTTATTTAAACGCATTATTACTTTGTTAATTTTGGGTTGTACAGGTTATCATGTTATTCTTGAAGGTTTATTAGAAACTTATTATGACACCAAAAAAAATCGTAAATTTACACCAAATATACATATTTTAATGTTATTAGGCGCTTTGGGAGCTGTTTTTTTAAATAATTTTAATGAAGCTATTTTATTAATTATTATCTTTGCAACTTCCAATTTTTTAGAAGAATACATAGAAACTAAAAGTTATAAAGAAATTCGAAATCTTTTAAAAATGGCGCCTACACAAGCTCGTTTAATAGATGTTAATGGTAATTTTACTTTGGTAGAAGTAGATAAATTAAATATCGGAGATGAAGTTATTGTTTTAAGTGGT
The DNA here is from genome assembly GCF_002009625.1 of Candidatus Phytoplasma citri. GTDB lineage: Bacteria > Bacillota_I > Bacilli_A > Acholeplasmatales > Acholeplasmataceae > Phytoplasma > Phytoplasma citri. Next base: position 7,441 of record NZ_MWKN01000020.1, on the reverse strand, counting down.
GATCAAATTCCTTCTGATGGAGTAGTAGTTTCTGGTAATTCTTGTGTGGACGAATCTAATATTACTGGAGAAAGTATACCTGTTGATAAAAAAAAAGGCGATAAAGTTTATGGTAGTAATATTAATCTTAGTAATACTTTAATTATTAAAATTACTGCTAATACCGATCAAAATTTATTTTCTCGAATTATTAAATTATCTCATGAGTTAAAAAATAATGTTTCTAAAAATGCCACCTTAATTAAACGTTTAGAACCGGTTTATGTAAAAACTGTGTTGTTAATATCTTTTTTTATTTTAGTTTTTTTTCAAACAATTAATCTTATTAAAGGTTTTGAATATTATTTGTTTAATAAAATTTTTGAAAAAATTATAGTTTTTTTAACTGTCGCTTCTCCTTGCGCTTTGGTTGTTGCTGATATTCCAGCTACTTTATCTGCTATTTCTTTTTTAGCTAAACAAAGAATTTTATTAAAAAATGGTAATGCTTTGAGTTTTTTAGCCAATATTAAAGCTATTGTTTTTGATAAAACTGGAACTTTAACAATTGGTAAGCCTGTAATTAAAGAATTTTTATTTGATAGTTCTTTATGTGAAGATGAAAAAAATAAATTTTTGGCTATTTTTTATCATATGGAACAAAAATCTAATCATCCTTTAGCTAGATCAATTACAAAATATTTAAAAAGTGTTTTTGTTATTGAAGATCAATTAAATAACAGTTATTCTGATATAGAAGTAAATAATTTAATTGGAATAGGTGTTGAATCTTTTTATCAAGGTAAACATTATAAAATAGCTAAATATAGTGATTTAAATAGCTATTCCTCGAATAATATAATTTCTTTATCATCATCATTAGATGATAAAATAAAATTGTTTTTAAATGATGGTTATACTGTTCTTTATTTTAGTTGCGACAATGATGTTGTAATAGTTATGGCAATTTTTGATATTTTGCGTCCTGAATGTTTTGAAATAATAAAATATTTCCAAAATAATAATATTAAAACAATTGTTTTGACCGGAGATAATTATAAAACAGCTCAAAATGTAGCAGTTTGTTTAAATATAGATTATGTTTTTGCAGAATGTTTACCAGAAGATAAGTTGTTAAAAATAAATGAATTAAAAAAAAGGTACAAAGGCGTAGCTATGGTAGGGGATGGTGTTAATGATGCTCTGGCTTTAGCGAATGCTGATGTAGGGATTGCTTTACAAGAAGGTGTCGATGTAATTGCGGATATTGCGGATATTGTTTTGATGAAGAATAATTTAATTAAAATTATTCAGGTTCATAAAGTAGCTGTTAGATTGAATAATATAGTCTTTCAAAATATGATTTTTGCTATCAGCGTTATTATTATTTTAACTATTAGTAATTTTTTTACCAGTTTATTTTTACCATTTGCAGTTTTTTTACATGAAATTAGTACTATTTTAGTTTTGTTAAATGGTTTAAGAATGTTAAAAAATTAAATTTTTTTAAATTAATAATTTTTGTAAATTTTTAATCATTAATTATTATAGTTACTAAATATTCAGTTATCTTGCTAACATCATTAAGATTTATTAACACTTAAAGTTTTTTTAAATAAAAGAATAGGAAATGAAAGTAGTTCTTCGAAGTGGTTTTACATCCGATAGTTAGTTAGAAGGATACTGTCATAAAATTGTTTTAAGGATAATTTTAAAAATTTTATCAGAAATTCATAATTAAAAAAACTATCTATAGAAGATACGGATAGATTATTTTCTTGTCTTTGATAGGATTTGCTTATTACAAACAGCCCCTTTTTGAATGGTGCAAGCAATTTTTCCGGTATATTGTTTTTAATAATTTATCCCTTCTTAAGGTTTAACTTCGTGTCACCACTGTTTAAATTTTTATTTTGGACCTTTTATTCTTCATAATGTTTCTTCAACGATAATCTCTAACGGTTTCGGCATGATGAAATTCTAGGAATTTATTTTCTTAATGGCAAACTTCTTATTTTGATGCTATTAGCCTTTCAGTTAATTTAGTTTTTCCTTGGAAGAGATTGGGATTGATAATTATCTTGGTTAATTTCTTTTGATAATTTCTCATTCCTTGAATTCTTTTCCAGGATAAACTCTCCCATTACTCAACTTTCTTTTTTCGGGTTGGTAAGTTATCTTTATATTCCTGGTTATATAGAAATATGGAATAATTCTTCGGATAATGTTTTCGTATGTCTTGATGATTTTTGATGGTTTCTGATAGACTAGGTTTTGGTCAGGTATTGTTTCCCTCCTTTTGTTCTACTAACCATAATTATGGAAATATTCTTTGAAGATCTCTCATGGTAACAGTATATTAACTTTCATATTCAAAGAATTTTTCTTTTAGGATTTTCTAAGTTATTCTAAATATTATTAAATCCGGGGGATTTGGGAATATCAACCGGAAATTTAAAAAACAAAATCTAAAATTTTGATTGTTCTCCGTTGTAGAAAGATAAAAAAGATAATAAATATCAAAGGTAAATCCATATTTTATTATTAATCATCATTTTTCTTCGGGTCAAAAAAATTAACATTTATATTAAGGGTATATAAAGTTTAAAGTTTATCTTTAATTAAAAAAACCTTTTACAAAGCTAATACGTGACGTGTTAATTTGCTCTGTGCTAAAAAAACCCCATATGAAATATCCCTGTTATGTGAAAACTTTATCGTTAAAAAAATAAATAAATTTATGCAAAATATTAAATAATTTTAGAAATACAGAATGATGATAATTAAAAAAACTCAATAACTTATGTCAAAACATGAGTCTTTTAAATAAGTTACATTATGATAAAAGTTGAATGATGGGAACTTTGGTTTTCTGATTTAGATTCGAATTTCTTTTTAATAAAAAACAATTTAATGATAAATTTATTTATTGAAACAGGAACAAATTATGGATATAAATTATTCCTATTATAAAATTTGGGTATATGAAAGAAGAAAATTATTGTATGTTAAATATCGAAGAAATTCGAAAGATTTTTAATTTATCTTTGGGAGAAGGAATTGATTTTGTTGAATTTTTTTTCGAAGATACTTTATCTAACTTATGGAAAGTTATTGATCAAAATGTAGTAAGTTCTATAGAACACCATATTTATGGTTTAGGTATTCGATTATTAATTAATAATCAAGAAATTTATTTATATACTAATGAAATAATTTATCAACATATTGTGGATTTAATTTTAAAATATAAAAATTTATTAAAAAATAAAACTAAAATTTTTTCTAAAAATTTTGATTTTGAACCAAATATCTCACAAAAAATTTGTGATGATATTACTTGGCAACAAAAAATTGATAAAATGCTATATTGTTCTCGTGTAATTCGTCAGACAGACTCTCGAATAATTAAAAGTTTAGTGAATTTAGAAGATAAATTCCAAAAAGTTTGGATAGTAAATAGTCGAGGTATTTCTCGTTGTGATAATCGTTATTATGTTAATTTAAGTTTAACTTCTGTGGCTCAAAGTGATTCTAATATACAAGAATTTAGTAGAAGTTTTGGAAAAGGGTCTACTGGATTTTTTTTAAATTCTTTAAATTTACAAGAAATATCTCAACAAGTAGCAAAACAATCTGTTGAGATGTTATCAGCACAAGAAATTAAGGCTCAAATGATGACTGTTGTGATTAATAATGGTTCAGGTGGAGTTATTTTTCATGAAGCATGTGGACATTCTTTAGAAGCAACATCAGTCGCTAGAGGATTATCACCTTTTTCTAATAAAATTGGCAAAAAAATAGCTTCTTCTCTGGTGACCGCTGTGGATCATGGTTGTATACCTGGAGCTTGGGGGTCAACCAAAATTGATGATGAAGGCAATTTGACACAAAAAAATCTTTTAATTAGTAATGGTATTTTGAAATCTTATTTAGTAGATATTCGTAACGGTTATAAATTAAATATACCACCCACAGGTTCTGGTCGACGAGAATCTTATAAGTATCCGCCTACTTCGCGTATGAACTCTACTTATATTGCTGCAGGACCGCACGATCCTGAACAAATTATTAGAGACACAGATTATGGTTTTTATGCTAAATATTTGGGAGGTGGAACTGTTGATCCCAATACGGGAGAATTTAATTTTATGGTTAATATTGGTTATTTAATTCAAAATGGTCAACTTACGACTCCTATTAAAGGTATGATGTTGATTGGCAAAGGACAAGATATTTTATTGAAAATTGATCGTGTTGGTAAAGATGTTAAATTAGCGCAAGGTTATTGTGGATCTATTTCAGGAGATGTTCCTGTAGATTTAGGGCAACCAACTATTCGTATAAAAGAAATGTTTGTTAGTGGCAGTTGATTGAAGGTGAAGATATGATTAATTACCAGAAATGGTTTCAAAAAAGTAAATTACAAGGTTTAGATGGATTAGAGATTGTAATATATGAAAAAAAAAATTTTAATATTAGTTTAGAAGATGGACATATAGAACAATTTAAAGCTAATCATTTAACTAGTTAGGGCGCCAAAGATGCCTAAATTTCGTGTTATTTAACCAATAACCAGGGTCGATAAACTCTGAAAGGGTATGGTCGGTCAGACAGATGAAAAAATGTCAGATTATAGCAGACCATAAAAGCGGGTTGCGACGAAAGCAAATTAGTCAAGAAGACCTCGCCACCAAATAATTCCATGGAGAAGCCTGAAATGGCCTAAGAAGGAAAATTGATGTAATTTAAAAACCTGTTCGGAAGTTGCTTAAACGGACAGTCCAGAGACTACTAATATAAATACCTAGTATTGAGTAGTTTATCAGATAAAGAAACCTGGAATCAGCCTCTTCAAAGAGGATACTTCCCCTAAAGAATTAAGGTAGAAATTTAGTGTAACTTGGAGAATCCTAAAACTAAGTAATTAGATTTACAAATCCGGAAATAAAAGCCCGGACGGTCAAGGATAAAGCATCTTCTTAATAGTCTTTGGAATAATTTAGTTAATCGTCTTACCAAGAAGAGAGTTAATTACTCTTATAGGGCGAAAGAAGAAAGTAATTTATTATTTATTCAATGACATCGAGAAGGGAGTTGATAAATTATGTCAACAACGGTTTCACCAGAAACTAAACTTTTGCGAACATTGAATAGAATTCAATATTGTTCATCAAATGGTTACTCTCTAAAAAGAGAATTACAGCAGGGAATGAATAACTTTTATAACACGTTGAAGAATCGCCGCTAACAAAGGAGCGGGTACTCCAGGAATTGATGATAAAACCATTGATGGGATTGATCTTGAAAGATTAGAAAGATACCATCAGGAATACGTTAACAATGGTTATAACCCGAAACCAGTTAAAAGAGTTTTTATTCCCAATGATAATAAAAAAACCAGACCCCTGGGCTTACCTACCATCAAGGACAGGTTGATACAAAAATGCCTGGAACAACTCTTAACTCCTTATTTTGAGGGAATTTTCTCGGAATGGAGCTTGGGATTCAGAACCAAAAAATCTTGTCATGACGCCATCAAACGCGTCAGACAAAGATTTCAAGGAATTGACTACATTATCAAAATCGACTTAAAAGGCTATTTTGATACCATCAATCATGGAATTCTTATGAGAACCTTAAATCAGTTCATCAGAAAGAATAAAACCCCTCTCAACTATTAACAAATGGTTGAAAGCCGGTTTCATTAAGGACGGTATTAAGTACGAATCTTTATCAGGTTCTCCCCAAGGGGGAATTATTTCCCCTTTGTTGGCGAATGTATACTTACATTACATTGACCTGAAAATGGAGGAACTGATTAGAGAAGGGAAGCCGATTAGGAAGAAAAATCCGGAATATCGGAAAGCATGGTTTAAAAACCAGCACCATCAACTGGGGATTGATAGTTCTATCAATCTAAACCCAAATCCAAGAGTTGAATATATCCGCTACGCTGATGATTTTATCATTGGTGTCAAAGGCGAGTATGACAAAGCTGAAAGGGTTAAGAATCAAGTCACGCAATGGCTAGAACAAGATTTGAAACTTACGATCAGTAAGGACAAATCAAAAATTGTGAAAGCTAACAAAGGGATAAGATTTTTATCCTATATGATAAAGGTAAACCCCACCAATAAAAGTCGAAAAGAGAAAGTCACAAAGAATTCTCTAAATGGCAAGGTCCAAATCCAAATTCCCAAAGCGAAAGCCGAAGAATATGGATACGAATATAATTGGTTAAAAAAGGGAAAGGTGAAACACGACGAAACATTAGCGGATAGAGACGAATTAGAAATAATCCGGACCTACTAAAGGAATTACCCGATACTTCTGTTTAGCTAACAATCTAGGTGTTTTAACCCATTTAAATTATCTAGCTGAATATAGCTGTTTGAAAACATTGGCAAGAAAACAAAAAACGTCAATTGCCAGAGTTCGAAAGAAACTAAATATAGGTTCAACTTGGGCTATTTCTTACCTCAGTAAAGGGAAAATCCAATACGAACCATGGGAAGTTAACTCTTGGAATAAAATTAAAAAAATGCGTAACTATAAGGAGAATCCGGATGTTATCATTAATAAATATATATTCCATGGTCGTACGAATCTAACTGACCGTTTAAAGGCGGAACGTTGTGAGAACTGCGAAAAAACAACCCAACTTCAAATTCATCACATTGGGACTATTCGCAACGCGAATCACCCAAGGATCATGAATAAAAGTACCAAGGTATTGTGTAAAGATTGTCATCGCAAGATAACCAATCAACAAATACATGATATCAGAAAAATAAGAACGATAAGAATAAATAGCTAATCAACCGTGAGGGGAAATTAGTTCTCGAAAGAGAGTAAATTAGGGAAAGCGGTGTGCTTGGAAACTTGCTCGCACCGTTTGGACGGGGGCTGATTGTAAATAAAACAGCAAATACAAATCGCTGGATAAAACGCGATTAATCTATCCGTATTCTTATTTATGGTTTATTTAAAAATAAAAAAAATTCTATTTATTTGGAAAAAATAGATGATTTAAATGATGATGTTGTAATAGATAAAATTTTAAAGCGTTTAAAAGAAAAAATAAGGATTTTAAATTTTAATGAACAAGATTTTTTGTTTTCGGGATCTCCGCAATATAATACTATTATAGAGGATAATTTTAATTTTGATTCAATACCTTGCGATCATAAAATTAAATTATTGCAAAAATTTTATCAACAATTATTAGTTAGTCATTATTTTACTAAAAAATGTAATTTGTTGTATAGTGAAATTTTTTGGTGTCAAAAAATAGTTAATTCTTTAGGATTAAAATTACAACAATGCAATAGTTATGCTTTATTAGAAGCTAATTGTATTTTTGGGGGCGCCAAAGAGGCCTAAATTTCGCGCTATCTAACCAATAGCCAGAGCCGATAAACTCTGAAAGGATATGGTTGGTTTGGCAAACGAAAGAATG
>NZ_MWKN01000019.1 GCF_002009625.1 Candidatus Phytoplasma citri | reverse complement strand
GGGTTAGTTTGCTTAAAATTTGGGATTTTGGGTAACCGCTTAAATCGTATAGTGTTTCATGATAAATATTTTTAGATTTGGCTAATTCAATTATTTTTATTTTTGCCTGATGAATTTGATCTTTTTTTGCTTGTATTATTTTTTTCATGTCATCATTTTTTTGTTTCAATTCTTGAAGCTGTTGTTCTTCTATCATTAAAGAAGATTTTTTAAAAGAATAAATTTTATTTTCTATTAATATTTGTTTTTTCAAATCTAATTCTTTTGCGATTCCGACTATTTTATTATTAAAAATTTTTTCTAAATTTTTATAATGACGTAACTCTTTATTTAAAATCAAATAATCTTTTTGATATAAATTTAATTCTTTATCAATTTTTTTAATTTTATTTTGATATTTTATATAAATTTTTTCTATAAAACGTAATAAATGAGAATATTTATTTAAAATTTTCAAGTTTTCTTCTTTTGTAGATTCAGATTTTGGTTGTCCTTGAAGTATTTTGGGAATATGAGTGAAATTATAATTTTGAAGATTATTAAGCATGAAAAATTTATTTTTTTTAACAATTAAAAGATAATAAAATATTGAAATAAAAAGAAGTAATAAAAATATTATTAATAATTTTTTGTTTATTATTTTATTCATTTTTAGATTATTTAATTTCTAATTAAAATTGATTTCTATTAAAAATTTTAACATAAAAAATAAAATGATTATAATATTAATTAGATTTATTAAAAATTTTACATAAAAAATTAAAATAAAAACATTATTTATTTTTATAAATAATAATTTATCTCATTAATGTAAAAAATATATTTTAATTAATAAATATTTTATTTGTTTTACTTTTAATTTAGTTAAGTTTATATTGATAATGAATATATTATTTGATAAAAATTAGTTAATATTTGATCAAAAAGATTTTAAAATTGATGAATCAATATAATATGTTTCCGATATATTTAAAAAAATTATTTTTTTCAAACTAAAATATAATTCTTAAAAACCAAATTTAATTTTTTAAAAAAATAAACATAATAAAACAAATTAATATTAAAATAGTTAATTTAAATATCTTTATATATTATTCTTTTCAATCGAGAAATATACCGACAATAAAAGGAGAGATAGACAATGATTTTAGTAAAAAATAAATTACATTTCTTAAAATTATTTTTAATTATTATTTTAGGTTTATTAATGATGACAAATAATAATCAAGTTATGGCGATAAAAAAACAAGAATTTATCTCTGATAACAAAAATATGAATATAAAATTATTAGAATTATCAATACAACAAAAACAATTAGAAGAAGAAATATATTATTTTAGAAATAATAAAAATCCTGATTTAAATTTGGCGGATACAAAAAAAATTTTAAAATTAGAAGAAAAAAACCTTCAATTAAAAGAAAAAAAATCTGAAATTTACAAAAATATTTCGCAAAAAACAAAAAAAGTAACTTTCAATTTAAAACCATTTATAAAAATTATAGAAACAAAATAATTAAAATTAAAAACCATAAAAAATTCCTCCTATTTCAAGAGGAATTTTTTTATCTATCCAAACTTATTTTTAAAAATAAAAATTATAAAATTTTATATTTTATATATGTTCACAATGATATGAAATAAATAATTTTTGCAAATTTTAAGCAAACTAACCC
>NZ_MWKN01000018.1 GCF_002009625.1 Candidatus Phytoplasma citri | reverse complement strand
GATTCTCCAAGTTACTCTAAATTTCTACCTTAATTCCTTAGGGGAAGTATCCTCTTTTGGGAGGCTGATTCCAGGTTTTCTGATTTGATAAACTACTCAATACTTAAGATATATATTAGTAGGCTCTGGACTGTCCGTCTAAGCAACTTCCGAACAGGTTTTGTTATTACATCAATTACCTTCTTAGGCCATCTCAGGCTTGTCCATCGAATTATTAGGTGGCGGAGTCTTCTTGACTAATTTGCTTTCGTCGCAACCCGCTTTTATGGTCTGCTATAATTTGACATTCTTTCGTTTGCCAAACCAACCATATCCTTTCAGAGTTTATCGGCTCTGGCTATTGGTTAGATAGCACGAAATTTAGGCCTCTTTTGGCGCCCACTTCAAAACAATTATTTTTCTTATTGTTTCTATTTTAAAAATATTGTTTGGATGTATAATTTTTATAGCAAAAACTTTATTATTTTTAATATTCATGTGCAATATACAAACTAAAAATATCCCAAAAATTATAAAAATATTCGATAATTTGTTTTTTTTAATATTAAAATTCATTTTTAACCTCTTTTTTTGGAAAAATAATTTATTTCCGATAAAATTTTATCAAATAAAATACAATTATTTTTTAAAAAATTAAAATTTTTATAAAATTACAAAAATATAAAAATTAATTTTAAAATTTTAAATAATTCCATATAATATATATTTTAATAAATAATAAAATTAATAATTTTATATAAAAAAGCAAAAATTTAAATATTAAAATCAATGGATTATTATTCGTTAATATTGGATTTTAATATTAATAACGAAATTTAGTAAAAATTATCTAATTTAAATTTAAAAATAAATAATTATATTTTTCAATCGCATATAAAAATAACTCATCAAAACATCAATCATTTAATTATTTTTGATCCAAATCAAGACAAGATTAACTTTATAAAAAAACAAAATAATGAATAAATATGATTTTTAAAAATTAAAAAATAAATTATAATAATTAATTCACATAATTATCATTTATTTATTATTTTTAATTTTAAATTACATAATATAGATGTATTTATAATTTAATAATTATAAATATTAGTTTTATTGGTATAAACCTATTAAAATTGTTATCATTTTTATCAAATGAAAATGTAAAAAAAGTGATACTGATTAAATTTTAAAAAAATAGAATATTTTTTTTAAACAAAAAAATCTTATTAATTGAAAAATTTTAAATATTAATTAAAAAAATCCACAAACAGATTGAAATTATATATTCAATTAGAAAGTTTTTTAAAAATATAAACTTAAATTCAATAATAAATAAAAATAAATATAAATATTTAATTTAATTTTTATTTATTATTTGTTATTTTTAATATCGAAACATAATCGGGAATCTAATTGAATTTATGTTGGTCAAATTTATTCATAAGTCAAAAACAACAAATTCTTCGTAAATATTATTCATCCAATTATTTTAAGAAAAAATTAAATTTTAAGATCTGAAATAGATAAATTATCAATAATGAAATTTTCCATTTTTTTAGAAAATTTTTGATTTAAAAATTATGCTTGAAGACTAAAAAATAAGTTCATAATTTCCTATCTTTCCGAAACAAAGAAATATTTTGTGAAATTAAAAAAGTGTCTAAACTTTTTTTTGATAATTCTTTTGTTTCAAAAGATATTTTTTTTTATATTTTATCATCCTCACTATATAGTTAACTAAAAAAAGAGAAAAAACCTGATAACAAAATGAAAAGAAAATGATAATTTGCTATTAGTTTAACTTTTTTCTTTAAAAAAAGCGCACTAAAGTAACCTTTTTCAGGTAAGATTAATGACATTCAAAAATTAGCTGCGATTTTGAATATATTGAATTGGTGTGGCATAGTTTAATTTCTTTAAAATTCACTATGTATTCCGAAATTGGGGAAATTGATTAATTATTTTTTTCATGCTATTAGGAGATTTTTCTAATAAAAAAGGCTGTTGCTTTTGTAAAATCGTTTTCATTTGGCCAAAAAAGTTTTCAATCACAGCATTATCGCGGGGGTTAGCTTTTCGCGACATACTGATTAAAAACCCTTTTTTTCTTAAAGTTTGTTGGACTTTTTTGGTTTGATAAACTGTTCCTTGATCGGAATGCATGATACAAGGGGTTTTAATTGGGGGATTTTTTTAATTGTCTTTAAAACTAAATCTTGATTTTGTTGATTGGAAACATGTGAAGCGATTATTTGGTTATTAAAAGTATCAATAATACAAGAAAAATAAAGAAATCCTTGCTTTGTTTTAAAATAAGTAATATCTGTAAAAAGTTTTTGGAGCGGTTTAGTAGTCATAAAATCTTG
>NZ_MWKN01000017.1 GCF_002009625.1 Candidatus Phytoplasma citri | reverse complement strand
CGCGATCAACAAATAGATTTTAAATGGTAAAAAAACAAAATCAAAAAACAAAATTTTATTGAATCACTTAGTCAAATAAATAGCTTTAATTTTAAAGACAAAGAAGAAATAGCAGCATATGTGAACAATTTAAAAAAAATAATTTGTGAAGTAAAAAAGATAATTAACTAACATTTTTGTAGGGCGTTTTTTTATTTAATAATCAAAAAATAAAATTTTTATTTTTATGGTGTGATTGATTCTATTAAATTAATTTAATTTTTAAAAGTGTTAAATTTGCATCATAGTTAAATTTTTTACTAAATTTTGATTCAAGGTAACATCTTTTTTCGATAAAATCAGGACATTGATAAAGAACTACTTTGGGCAATAACTCGATTTGTTTTAAATTAACATTGAAAATATTTTCTTTTTGTTTAATAGATATTTTTTAGTAGAAATGAATTAATTTCAAACTATTTTGTTAATTTTATCAATTTTTTAGAATCATCACAAAAAGCCATAAAATATATCATTTTTTAATAAAAAATAATTTTTTATTTTTTTAATTTAGTTTAATTGAGGTTTAATTTTTTTAGATTTTTGTTTATTTTATTCAATCAAAAGCTAATCTTGATTGTAAATATAATAAAATAATAGAATTAAAATTATTAAGTTTGATATAATATATTTCTAGTTAATGCAAAAATTATTTTTCAAAAAAATTAAATAAAAATTAATTACATATTAAAAACTTTTGGAAACGAATTATAATAATTGCTTTTGATCAAAATATAAAAAATTTTTTATGATATTTATGAAAGTTTCATAAACAATTTAAAATTATTTTTTTAAAAACATTTGGAAATATATGTATATAATTAAGTCAATTTAATTTGAAATAAATTAAAATAATTAATAATTTTTTTTATATTAATAAAAATAATTGAATTTTTTTTATTAAGTTATATAGTTAGTATTATTTTTATAATCTTACTCTTTTATATTATCTTTGTAATTTAATTAGAATACAAATAATTTAAATTTAATTTAAACAATAAAAAAATAAATTTTTAAAAATAAAATTAATAAAAATAATTCAAATTAATCTTTGAAATACAATTAAATTAAAGATTAAGCATCAAAATATTTAATCACTTTATATAATATTGAAATATTTTTTGACGTTAAAATCATTAATTTTCGATAGTTATCTTTTTAATTTATCATCGATTTTATAAATTTTATTTTAAAATTGCAAATAAATTTTTTTATTTAAAATTTAATAAATGTTGATTTTTTAAAAAATTGATAATTTTCTTTTATCTTATATTTTTGTTTGTTAACACTTGTTTCGGATTTTTGTCGTATTTGTTTTAATTAATTTTTTAAATTATTGTATATTAAAGCATTCTTGTTAAAAATTAAAATGCACCATAATATTAAAATAATAATAAGAAATAATAATATTTTTTTGAAATTTTTTATTTTCGTTATATTAAGGTTATTTTCGATTTTTTTGACTTAAATTAAATTTTTTTTGTCTAATAATATAAAAAAATTTTTAATTCAATTTTTATGATTAATTTTTGAAAACTAATGGATAATAAAAAAAATTTATTAATTTTTTAGAATTTGTAAATTTAAAATAATATATTTTGATTTGTATTACAATGTTTTTAATTTCTTTTTTTATTAAAATAAAATTAATGTAATCAAAAAAGATCTATAATACTATAAAATAATTGTTAAAAATTATATAGTAATCGATTTATGAAGATAAATTAATTAATTTATTTTTGGATGATTTTTACAATTATTAATTATTTTTTCATATATTTTTTTGATAAAAAAGTATTAAAATTTTCCAAGTTGTAAAAAATTTTTTTCATTATGAAAATATTTTTTAATATTATTCTTTTTTTTTAAATATATAAAATTAAATTTTAACATTTGCGATACTAAAATTAAATTATTATTTGGGTTTATTTATTAATTCAATATGATATTTATCTTTGTTTTTATAAAAAATATTAATTTAATAAAGATCATAATATAAATAAATTTGTTTTTTCAATAGATATATAACCGATATTTTGAATAAATTTTTTAAAAAACAAATTTATTTAAATTAAAAAAATTTTTTTAAGGTAAATTTTTTATCAAAAAATATTATAAATATTATTTGCAAATGTTATATAATTTATCGTTTTAAAATGAAGATTCAATAATTTGTAATTAATATCAAAATTGTTTGAAATCAATAATTATTTTATTATAGGTTAGGTTATAAAATGAAAAAAAAATAAAAAAATATTTATATTTGATTAATTTTATTTATTTAATATTTATAACAATAATGTTAATATTCATTTATATTATTTTAAACATAAAAATTCAAATAACAATAACAAAAATAGAAAATGAATTTAAATCTTTAAATAATAAATTAAATAAAATTCAAGATAATCAATTTATTAAAAATGATAATGAAAAAACACAAATTCAAGATTCAATAACTCATGAAGATGATGATAAAATAGAAATAAAATATTTATAATAAAATTGATAAAACGAATGATAACGATAAAACAAAATCATCATTATTGTCGTTATCAGATAATTAAAATAATTAAAAATAAATCTAATAAAAGGATCTTTTAATAAAGATAAACAATATGAAGTTAATATAATTCAACAGCATTGGAATTGTAGGAGGGAGTTAATTTAAAGAGAATGATAAAAGATTTATTATTATACATACAAATTGATTTAAAAAAATTATTGAATTTATATTTGAGGATTTGATGGATTTTATTTTCATATTTAGTATAATATAGAGTAAATTATAATAAAAATTTATTATTATATTTTTGAGATATATATTCAAAAATTTTTTAATAATAAAAAAATAGCTATTTATTTAAGATTGAAAAATAGCGGAAATGGAATTTTAAAATTAATTTTGTTAAAGAATAATAATATGCCCGAACAACAATTAATTCATGAATTAAAAAAATATGATAAACACCCGAGAACATTCAAATATATTACAAAATCGATATGTAAGTTTGATTACTTTTAAATATTTGTCATATCAATACGAGAAAAATCATTTATGTGAAGATTTTCAGGATAAGAATATTAATAATAATTTTATTTTATCTGTAAATTTATTTTGGTCTTCTTTGGTTAACCAATTAATAAATAAACAATTAACCGAATCAAAATTAATTGACAATTTACATGAAGCTTTTTATAGTATCGATATTTCTAATAATACTAAATATCAATATTTATTTAAAGAAATAAATTTATATAAAAATAATATGATTTCATTAGACTCTGATTTTCTGTCGAATATAATGCTAATGATTCATCAAGTATCGATTAATAATTTAAATACATTATTTCAAAAAGTTATTTTAGAATATCAAAAACAAAAAATGTATAGTCATAAAATGGCTTTAAATTTAGATTTTTTTAACAATTTAATACCTGAACTGATTAAATCAAAGTTATTAATAAATGCCAATATTTACGATATGACTTGTGATAACGATTTAGGATTAATATTAAATAAAATTATTGATATATTAGAAATTAATCATAAACAATCCTTTAAAGGTAATATATATGGTGGTTGTATCATCTCAGGTGATAATAATAATTTATTTACTCGTTATCATCCTATAGGTTTTGGTTTAGCTCGTATGAATTTATTATTAAAAAATCAAGAGTTACTTTGTGTTGATATTGAAAATAAAAAATTTTGTTTACCGGAGTTAGATTTAATTATTTGTGATGGCAATGTATTAATAAAATATTATGAAAATCATCATCAAGAGTTTTTGCATAATAAAAAAAGAAGAGAAATTTTTCAGAAAAATATTTATCCCATGATGTTGAATTCATTATCATCTATAGGAAAAATTATTATATTTGGTAATGAAAATATTTTGAACTCTTTAAATAGAGATTTCGAATATCATCAAAATATAATTAGACTAAAATCTGGTAAACATATAGATTTAATAATTAAATTATTAGAAACTGGTTTTTTAACTCGTTTTTTTAGTTTTCTATTGGGATCAGATGATTTTGAATATGATTATTTGCTTTTATTACAAAAAAATAAAAATTTTTATGAAAAAGATATTTTTGGTATTAATTTAAATTTAACCAATCGCACATTATTAAAGAATAATGATATTAAAGATCCATCTTATTCTTCTTTAATTAAACAAATTATCTGCAATTATTCTTTACGCAAACCTAATGTTAATAATTCTAATTTTAAATATTCGTTGAATGAAATTTTAGAAAAATTTTATTATACATATCTTTTTAAGAATAATAATTTTGTTGCATTTGATGATTTGATTTTATTTAATTCTACCAAATTTTTGGATAACTTTAAATATTATTACAACCGTTCAAAAAGATGGTTAAAAATTATTATGGAATTATATTTTGTATATGCTTTTATAAAGATTATTTTAAAATTATTAAATAAATCTAATATTGTGATTTCATTTATTAAAAGTTATTGGTCTAATTTGATTTTAGGTGGTCCTTTAATTATTTATTTGTTTTCATCATTAACTATAATGTCTAAAAATATTAAAAATTATTTAATCAAAATAATGGCAATTTCAAATTGGCAAATTTTATTATGTATAAATATGATTTTTTATTTTATATTAAATTATGAATCTTATATTAAATACAATTGACCAAGAAATTAATATTTTCTTGGTTAATTTATTATTTAACAATAAAAATTTTCTTTTTTATATGAATTAATTATTATCGAAGTGAGCTGTTCCCGAATTTTAAACAATTTTTTTACTTTTTAAAAACTCTTGGAAACTAACTATCAAGTTAGTCTTAAAGAATTTTTTTTAAAAGTAAAAAAGTTTCGAAACTTTGGCAACATATAAAAACTTACCAGGATTAAATAATAATTTAGTTTTTTGTTTATAAACTCGGTTTTTTTTCTTAATATTTTATTAAGATTTAATTATGTGTAGAACTATAAAAAATCTACGGCATTGAAAAAATGATTTTTTTTGAAAAAAAATGGTTTGAGCTGCTTTACGTTTATAATTTTGATATTGCCAAGTATTATCAAAATGAATTTTTTCTAATTCATTTAACAATATTTTAGCTCCATTTTTTCCTACATCGATTTGTAATGGGTTAGTTGAATGATCCCAAATTTTACAATGCAACAAAAAATGTTCTAATAAATTACAATAAACTAAATTATATCCCATTTGATAACTAAAAGGAGCTTGTTGAGCAAATTCAGGATTAGATAACCCTTTCATTTCGTTTTCTTTAATATGATGTATTTGTAAACCTTCTGAAGATCTTTTAATATATTCATTTATTTGATTACATTTTCGATTCAAGAAATAGTTTCCAGGTACTTCTCCATATTTATCTAATAAAACTTCAATTATTTGATTATATGTTAAAAGCATCATATAAGGAATGCTAAATTCTATTTGATTGTTTTTATTTTTTTGGCAGTGTACTTGAATTAAAATATTTTCAATATCTTCCAAATGTTTTAAGATTATTTTTATTTTTTCAATAGAACATGATGGAAACTTGTTAGATAATACAAAACTATCGATTTTTTGTAATTCATAATAAATAGAAGGATAGCGAACTCGAATACTTTCATATATTTTGTTCATCAATGTATTGATATAATTTATTTTTTTTCTAATGTGTTGAGAAAATTGTTGTAATTTTCTTTTGAAAAAGAACAAACGAAATATTAATATTGAAATCGATATTATTGTAAAAATTATAACTAATAAAATAATTTTCATATTCTTTTTAATTAAAATATATTTTTTATTTTTAAATTTGTATTTTTTTAATATTGAAAGTAATCGATTTAGATGGAATTAAAAATTTTTTTATAATGCAAACAATATATTTTTTTATTCCTTTCGCTTAAAATTCATTTCATTAATAATTATTAAATTTTATATTCATGCAAAAATAAAATTTGTGTATAATTAAAATTATTTTTTATTTTTATGAAAAGTTTATAAAGATTATTTAACTATTTTTAATCTTTTATCTAGATTATAAGTTTAATTATAACTTAATTATTCATTATTTATTATAAATAAATAAAAAATAACAGAATTTTATTTACAAAATAATTTATTTATACAAAATTTTGATGATAAAATTTTCTTTATTTAAATAATTTTATAAATAATAACCATGTATGGCTAAAAAGATATATATGATCATCGTTATGTTATTATAATTTGGACAAACCGAATGCAACCATGACAAAAATTATCAGCATAATCAGGAAAAAAACAAATAAAAATGTTTAAATTAAGTTATATAAAATAATATAACTTTTAATTTAAAGTTTAATAACCAAATTTTTGGAATATATCAAATCATTTTAAAAAAAGTTTTTACTATTAAAAATAAAGCCAAAATGTATAATAAAATAATAGATCTTAAATAAAAATCAATAATCTATATAAATAGTATGGATTTTTATGTTAAACACCTATAAATTAATCAATTAAGAGATATTTAAATAAAAATTAATCCAAATCTAAAACAATAATGCTTAAAATCAAATGCATAATTATAATTAAATTATAGTTAAATAAATAATATATAAAGAAATTTTCTATTTCAATTAATGTTAGTTATATATAATGTAAATAATTCGTAATAAATATTTTTATCAATACCAAGACCCACTCTGAAGTATCAAAAAGGAATCTTTCTCTTTTTATTATTAAATTTTTTAAAAATTAAAATATCAAAAGATAATAACAAATAATCATAAAATATTTTTTACAATTAATTAATTTTTTTAGAAAATATTTTAAAATAAAAATAAAGATAGAAAATTTTGTTATTTTTGCAATTAAATTATCATTCCAAATGACTAAAAATAAATTTAATATATTCGGATTAAAACAAAGTTAATAATCAAAAAAACTTGCCTTTTTATTGTTTTTCAGTTATTATAAAATTAATATTAAATTCAAAAAATTATTAAATATTTTATGTTTTTAAATAAATTCATTGGCATCTGTATATGATGCCTTTTTTAGTCAAAAAAATCTTGAAACAATAAATAGAATAAATAATTTAAAATTATTGTGTTTTCGGAAAATATTTAAATATGGTAATTAAATGAAATATGTCTTTAAAAATAACAAAAAATAAAATTAATTTTCTTTTGCTAACTAAAATTAACAATTTGCCCCAAAAATCTGGTTGTTATTTATTTAAAAATTGTTATAATAATATTATTTATATCGGAAAAGCCAAGAATTTATTTTCAAGAATTAAAAGTTATTTTTACTTAACAAATCATAATCCAAAAACTAATAATTTAATTCAAGAAATATGCGATGTAGAATATATTATTACTCATAACGAATTAGAAGCTTTTATATTAGAAGCTAATTTAATTAAAAAACATATACCAAAATACAATTTTAAATTATTAGATGATAAAAATTATGCTTATATTGAAATTACTAACGAAAAACATCCTCGTTTAAAAATTTCTTATTATAAAAAGGTTCCTGATAAAACTAAAGTATTTGGTCCTTATCCGTATAACAATAGTATGAAAGAAACAGTACGTTTATTGCATAAAATTTACCCTTTAAGACGTTGTCAACCTATTCCTAAAAAACCTTGTCATTATTATCAAATTAATGAATGTTTAGGACCTTGTTGCCCTAATAATAAATCTATTGATTATTCTATGAATATTAGAGGAATTCATGATTTTTTGCAAGGCAAAAATAAAAATATTTTTAACAAAATTAAAAATGAAATAAAAACGGCTATTAAAACATTAAATTTTGAAAAAGCACAAGAATATCAAAAAATTTTAGAACATTTAAAAAATATTACTATTAAACAATTTATTGAATTAAAACCTAATCTAAGTTGCGATATTATTGGTTTTTGTTTTAATAAAAATGAAATTTCTTTGTATATTTTCAAAATGTATCAAGGAAAAATTCAAGAACATTATCAAGTAGTTTCCGAATATATCGATGATCCCATTGATAATATGATTACTTATTTACATTTATATTATCAAAATCATTTATTACCTAAAAAAATTCTTTTAAATCCATCTTTGATTAAGCAAAAACCAGAAATAAAAAAAATAATTAATACTAAATTTTCAGTCAAATTCAATACCGAAGAAAAACAAATACAAGAATTAGCTCAAAAAAACGCAGAAGAAAATTTAAATAAATATAATTTATTATATAGCGCTAAATTAGAAGCTACTACAATAGCTTTAAGTGAATTATCTAAATTGTATCAAAATAATATTAATCATATTGAAGTTATCGATATTTCCCATTCTTTTGGTAAATATTTTGTAAGTGGCATTATTGTGTTTAAAAATTATCAATTGCAAAAAAAATCTTATTGCGCTTTTCGTATTAAACAAACTTATCCGAACGAATATAATTCTTTAGCAGAAGCTATTGAACGTCGATATCAAAAATTAATTAATCTTAATTTGCCTTTTCCAGATTTAATTTTAGTTGATGGCGGAATAGGGCAATTTAATATCAGTCAAAAAATTTTAAAAAATTTAATAAAGAAATTTAATTTAGGTGCTTTAAAAAAAAATAATAAACATCGATTAGAAAGTTTAATTTTACCTAATCAAGAGATTTTGTTAAATCATAAAAGTTTTTTATTCCGTTTTTTATTTTTTTTAAGCGAAGAGGTTCATAATTTTACTATTAATTTTCATAGAAAAATTAATAATCAAGAAAATATTGGCAATCTTATCAATTGAAAATTAAAAAAATTTAAATTTTATATATTATAAAGGATATTTATGGCTAATCAAAATTTTAATTATTTACAGGATAAAATTATAATTAAAGGCGCTCGAGAAAATAATTTAAAAAATATTGATGTTGAAATTCCCAAATTTAAATTAGTAGTGTTTACTGGTATTTCAGGTTCCGGAAAAACTTCTTTAGTACAAAATATTTTATATCAAGAAGGAAAAAGAATTTATTTAGAATCTTTAAATTTTTATGATCGTAAATTTTTTCAATTTACAAAAAAACCTGATATTAATTATATTTTGGGTTTAGCTCCGGTAATTAACATTGAACAAAAAAAAATTGTTAATAATTCTAAAGATACTGTCGGTACTATTACAGAAATTTATCATTATTTACAATTAATTTATGCGCATATAGGTGTTTATTACGATATACAAAATAATCAACCTTATCAAAAATATAATATAGAACAAATAATGAATAAATTATTAAATTTTTTTAAAAACCAAAAAATTATAATTTTATCTCCATTGGGTGATAGTCAAAAAAAGATATTTCATCCGAAAATCTTAAATTTCATGAAAGAAGGTTTTAATCGTTTTTTAATCAATAACAATTTTTTTACTTTTAATAACATTAAAGAAATTAATGAATTAGAAATAAAGGAAATAAATAATATTTTTGTAATTATTGATCACTTAACTATAAACAATCAAATAACCTCCCGTTTAATTTCTTCTTTAGAATTAGCTCTAAAATTTAATAAACAGAAAATATTAATTATGCTACCAAATAAAGAAATACTATCTTTCGATTTAAATTATAATGATGGTAAAAACTCTTTAACTCAATTAGAAAATAAAATGAATTTATTTTCTTTTTATAAAAAAAAAGGAATTTGTAATCATTGTAAAGGTTTAGGAAGTATAATGGTTTTTGATGAAAAATTAATTTTAGATCTAAATAAATCTATTCTGAATGGAGCTATATTACCTTTCGAACAACCAAATAATCCTACAAAAAATCTTCAAGAAAAATTAAAAGATTTTTTAGATACTTATAAAATTGATGTTTATCTGCCTGTAAACCAAATGAATAAAGTTATTATTAATCTTTTATTGTATGGTCCTGATAACTTACCTAATGAAAGTTTAAAATTTCCTATCGGAATTATTCCTATTCTAGAATATTATCAAAAAAATTTTGCTAATTATGATAATATTCAAAATTGGTTAAATCAATTTAAATCTTTAACTGTATGTCCTCATTGTTCCGGAGCTAGATTAAATAAATATGCTTTAGCTTATAAAATTAATCATAAAAATATTTATGAATTGACCAATTTAACTATTAATGAATTATTAAATTTCATAGAAAATATAACATTAAATTCAATAGCAAAAATCAATATCCAAGATGCTTTAACGGCTATTAAAAAACGTTTAAATTTATTAAAAAAATTAGGTTTAGAATACTTAAATTTAAATCGAAACATTAGTTCTTTATCCGGAGGAGAAATACAAAGGATTAAATTAATTAATCAGCTGGCTTCTCGATTGACAGGGGTTATTTATATTATTGATGAACCATCTGTTGGTTTACATCCATATAATAATATTCAACTAATTAAAATTTTACGTAAATTAGTAAATCTAGGTAATACTGTGTTAATTATAGAACATGATCAAGAAATAATCTTATCTGCAGATTATATTATTGATTTAGGTCCTGAAGCTGGAAATAAAGGAGGTACTATTGTAAGTTCTGGCAAAATAAATAATATTTTAGAAAATAAACATAGTTTAACAGGTAAATATTTAAAAAAAATTTATTCTTTTGAGAGCATCATCAAACCAAAAATATCTTCTACAAATGTTCTTCAAATACGAAACGCTTATGTTAATAATTTAAAAAATCTTAATATTGATATTCCTTTAAATATATTTATTGTGATTACTGGTTTTTCTGGCTCAGGAAAATCAACTTTACTTAATGAAGTTATATATAAAGGTTTTAAAAAAAATAAAAATTTGAAAAAAATCGAACCTGGTGAATTTAATCAAGTGATTTTTTCAGAAAATAAACATAATTTCAAAGATATTATTTATATAGAAGCACCAAATTTTAATAAAATTCTTAAATATCATTTAATTAATTATTTAGGAATTTCAGAAATCATTAGCAATTTATTTTCTCAATCTCCGGAAGCAAAAGCTAAAGGTTATAACAAACGTCGTTTTATTCTAAATTCTGTTTCTGCTTTTTGCCATGCTTGTCAAGGAGAAGGTGTTAAAAAAATTTTTATGGGTTTTTTGCCTAATATTATAATTACCTGCGATCAATGTCAAGGTAAAAGATTTAATTCTGAAACTTTAACTATTAAATACAAAAATCAAACTATTGCTGATATTTACCAAATGAATGTATCTGAAGCATATACTTTTTTTTATAATCATCAAAAAATTAAAATTGCTTTAGAATTATTAATTAGTGTAGGATTAAATTATTTAAAATTAGGCAGCAAATTAGATAATTTATCAGATGGCGAAAAACAAAGATTAATTTTGATTAAAAAAATATATAAAAATTATTTTTCAAAAAATATTTATATATTGGATGAGCCTACCAAAGGCTTACATTTTTTTGAAATTGAAAAGTTAATTTCTTTAATACGTACATTAATTAATCAAAAAAATACAGTAATTATGATTGAACATAATCTAAATATTATTAAAAATGCTGATTATATAATTGATTTAGGACCTCAAGGAGGCAAAAATGGCGGTCATATTGTAGCTAAAGGTCATATAGAAGAAATTATCAATAATCAAGATAGCTATACTGGTCAATATTTAAAACAAATAAGGGATAAATCTCAAAATGAAATTTAAATTAAAAAGTTTATATCAACCAAGTGGCGACCAACCTCAAGCTATTAAAGAATTATTGAATAATTTTGCTAAAGGGGAAAAAGAACAAATAGTTTTAGGAGCTACAGGTACTGGTAAAACTTTCACCATTGCTAATATTATTAATCAACTTAATACAAAAACTTTAATAATTGCTCATAATAAAACTTTAGCAGGACAAATTTTTCAGGAATTAAAAGAAATGTTTCCCGAAAATAAAGTGGAATATTTCATTTCTTATTATGATTATTATCAACCAGAGTCATATATTGTATCTCGTGATATTTATATTGAAAAAGAAAAAATTATTAACGAAGAAATAGTAGAATTACGTCATAATACTATTAATGCTTTAATTGATCATAATGATGTTATTGTAGTATCATCTGTATCTTGTATTTTTGGAATCGGGGATATCGAAGATTATAAAAATTCTATTTTGTATTTACACCAAAATCAAAATTATCCTATGGATGAACTATTTAAAAAATTAATAGAATTGCAATATTGTAGAAACGATTTACAATTAAAAAATGGTAATTTTCGTGTTCACGGTAACATTTTGGATCTGATAAATTCTAATTTAAAAAAAGAAGCAATTCGTTTAATTTTCGAAGATAATCAAATAAAAAATATTCAAATTTTCAATACGATAGATGGTACCATTGTAAAAGAATTAAATAA
Source organism: Candidatus Phytoplasma citri (assembly GCF_002009625.1). Taxonomy (GTDB): domain Bacteria; phylum Bacillota_I; class Bacilli_A; order Acholeplasmatales; family Acholeplasmataceae; genus Phytoplasma; species Phytoplasma citri. The sequence goes on along the minus strand of NZ_MWKN01000017.1, from coordinate 2,421 downwards.
AGTTATTATTTTTCCTGCTTCTATTTACGCAACTAATCCTCAAAAATTAAAAGAAAGTATTAAAAGGATTAAAAAAGAATTAACTCAACAAATTAAATATTTTAAATCTCAAAATCAATTTTTAGAAGCTCAAAAAATTGAAACAAAAACTCAATATGATTTGGAAATGTTAACAGAATTAGGTTATTGCAAAGGTATCGAAAATTATTCAAGACATATATCTTTAAAAAAAAAGGGAGAACCTCCAACTACCTTGATTGATTATTTTGGTTCAAATTTTTTAATTATTATTGATGAATCTCATATTACTATTCCACAAATTAAAGGTATGTTTTTTGGAGATTATTCGCGTAAACAAAAATTAATTAAATATGGTTTTCGTTTGCCAAGCGCTTTAGATAATAGGCCGTTAAAATTTAAAGAATTTGAAAAAAAAATAGATAAAATCATTTATTTATCGGCAACACCTGGAAAGTATGAATTAAACAAGAATATTCCTATAGTGGAACAAATAATTAGACCAACTTTTATTTTAGAACCTCAAATTGAAATTAGATCAACTCAAAACCAAATGCATAATTTATTTGAAGAAATAAAAAAACGCCAAATTAAAAATGAAAAAGTTTTGGTAACCACTATCAGCATTACTTTTAGTGAAGATTTAAGTTTTTATTTAAAAAAAATGGGTATTAAAGTGACTTTTTTACATAGCAAAATTCCAGCTTTGCAGCGTTTACAAATTTTACAAAAATTACGCATGGGAATTTATGATTGTTTAATTGGAGTTAATTTATTAAGAGAAGGTTTGGATTTGCCAGAAGTTTCTTTAATGATTATTTTAGATGCTGACAAAGCCGGATTTTTACGAAATGAAAGTAGCTTAATTCAAATAATCGGTAGAGCTGCTCGCAATATTCAAGGTAAAGTAATTATGTATGCAGATAACATTACAAACGCTATGAAAATAGCTATTGCTGAAACCAATAGACGCAGAATTATTCAACAAGAATATAATCAAAAATATAATGTTAATCCTAAAATTATTAATAAGAAACTAAATCTTAATAATTTGAGTCAAAATAATCAAAAAGATTTTATGAAGGAAATCAATCTTGATCCTAAAAATGTTACCAAAAAAGAATTAACTAAATTAAAAAAATTAATGAAAGAAGCTGTTAAAAAATTAGATTTTGATAAAGCAATTTTTTATAGAGATTTAATTATATCTATTTCTGGAAAATAATTTAATTCTGAATAATTTTAGTTACTTAATTTATTTAATGTCAAATTAATTCATAAAAAGAGTATAATTCTGCTTTGAGTTTATGTTTTTGAGCTTCTAGTATTCTTTTCGAATGTTCAATAAAACTAAATTTAATTCTTTCAAATTTTTGACAACGTTCTTGATTCAATTTATATCTTTCTTGCAAAACATTAATTTTTTGTTGATATAATAATTTTTTTTCATTTATATTATTTTCATTTTTAAAAAAATTTTTGTTTAATTCTTCAATTTGTGATTGAATTAATTTTTGGTTTTTAATTAAATGATTAATTTTCATGTCTAAATCATGAATATTGTTTTCTCTTTTTATATTCACTTCTAAAGCGAAATTCCATTTATTTTTAATTTTTTCAATTATTTTTTTTTCTTCATTATTAATTTTATTTATAATGGAAAGTTTATTATAACAATTATCGGAAAAAATATAAATTTGTATAGTTTCAAAATCTTTTAAATTAATTTTAAATTTACTAACATTTGATGAAATGTTGTTTGTTTCTGTTTTATTTTGGGATTTTTCGATCGTATCGTTTTTTAAAATTTGATATAAATGATAATGATTATTTATATTATTTTGCCTAATTAAAAATTTTGTTACCAAAAAAATAAAAAGCAAAAATAAAAAAAATAACCTAAAAATTGAAATATTTTTATTAAAATTTAATGTCATTTATTTTTGTTTCCGTTCCGCAATAAATTAATAAATATTTTATTAAATTTGATTTTTATAGTTTTTTATTGAATATTAAAATGTTATACATAACATCAAATTTATTTTTTTGTAATTAATAATTATATTTAATAATTTTAATCTATCTTAAAATTTTTTTATATTAAATTCAAAACCTAAAATAATTATTGGTGTATATTCATAATATCTAAACAATAATTACAAATTTCAAGTAACATTATAAAATTTTATCTTAGTCATAATAATTGATCTATTCTGTTGTTATTATTGATTTGTTTCTTTCATTAATTTTTGAATTATTTGTCTTTTTTTCTAAATTTAAATAACCTTACATTAAGGTTATATTCTCTCATATAAGAAAAAACCGATAAAAATCAAATATAAATATAATATTGATTTCAAATTTATTAGTTAATAAGAACAAGATTATTAGTATTTCTATGGA
>NZ_MWKN01000016.1 GCF_002009625.1 Candidatus Phytoplasma citri | reverse complement strand
TTCGGGTTAAAGAGTGAATATTCGCTTCTAATTCACTATTTTTTTGGCGAGTAGATAACACAAGTTTATTTATTTCATCAATAGTTTGACGTTGTTCTTGAATACGATTTTTTAACATACTAATTTCTTCTGTTAAAGTTTTTACTTGTATAGTTAATTGTTGATTTTGAGAATTTAACTCTTGATTATCTTTTTTGGCCTTCATCAAATCTACGTTTAAATTTTTATGTTGAGAATTTAAACTATCTAATTCCGATTTAAGTTGATGAATAGTTGTTTCACTAAGTTGATGATCTTTTTCTAATTCTTTGCGAATTTCTTCTAATTCAGAAGAAGTTTGAGATAAAGCTTTTTGGGCTTTTTCTAAGTCATTTTGATGTTGATCAATTTTTTCTTGACTTGTAATTAAATCCTGAGTAAGTTGACCGATTTCACTTTTTAACTGTTGACGTTCAGCTTCAGATAAATCCATTTGATGACGGTATTGTGTTTCTTTTTCTTGAATAGTTCGGGTTAAAGAGTGAATATTTTCCCTTTCTCTACTTGAAAAAGTGTTTAATTTTTTTATTTTAAGTTTAATAAAATGAACATCTGTATCAGCTTTAGACAATAAAACATGTTTTTCACCCAATATATTTAATTCATTTATAAATGATTGTTGATTTGGATTATTTTTAAACTCCCAAACTTTTGTACTAAGTCGCAAGATAGTATTTAAATAATTTTTAGATATAAACAACAAATTTTTAGGAGACCAATGTTTCCAAAATAAACCTTTTGTATCTACTGAAAAAGAATTTTGTTTAGAAAACAAATATTTATCATAATTCGTAAATTCAATATAATTACCAGGAAGAATAAAAACATATTTATCCGGATCAGAAACTATTTCTTCTATTTTGTATCCGAAGTCATTAAATAAATCATATTTGTCTAAAACGCACAAATATTCTGTAAAAAACAAATTTGATTTTTTATAATTATCAAACCACTTATAATTGTGATTTTTAAATTCTCCTAAAATTAACAATAAAATTTGATTTAATAAAAAATTATTTTTATCCTCGTTCAATTCTTGAAAATATTGAGGAAAAGTATTCTTAATTTTCGTTAAAACCTTAAATTCCTTAGCACTAATTTGTTTTAATTTGTTTTCGAAATCAAAATCTTGTTCTTGTAACAATTTCGAATTACATAAAGAAAAATTAATTAAATTAATATTTTTACTTTTAATTGCATCATTATACCAAAATAAAAAAATTAAAATTGCAAAAAAACAAAAAAAAACAAAAAAAAATAAATAATTTTTTTTAATTTTCATTTCAAAGAACACCTTTTGTCGAATAATATCTTTCTAATAAATATATCAAAGTTAAATTAATAAATATTCAAATAAATAAATTTAAAATTTATATATTCAAGAATCAAAAATTTAAAAAAATCCCCATAAATAAAAAAAGATCTATTTTACAAGATCTTTTTTTAACGAATAAAATATAATTAAATGTAACTTAATCAAAAACAAATATAAAATACATCAATTATTTGAACTAATATAATTTAAACTTAAAACTTATTAAAAAATTTCTAAATAAGACAATTGATTTTTTTAGAATGCCTCCTTCAAATTTAAAATTTTTAGTAATAAATAATTGTTAAGGTATAATTAAATCAATTTTTAATTTTAAACTTATTTAATATTTTAAACAATAGCTTTTGGTGTTTCCATTACTTGACAAAATTCAATAGCAGGACAAATAATAGGAACATTTATATTTTTTTCTGAATTTTTATTTTTTTTAATAAAAGCATAATCTGGCTCAGAATCAAGATTATGTGTTACAAAATTATTTGTAGAATTCAATTGATTTATTTTTTTTAAATTTTTTTTAATATTACGAAATGGTTTAAATAACAAACTAATTTTAGATTTATGCTTATATTTAGCAATATTAGTTGGTTTTTTATCTTCTGTAGTCACTGATAGAACTTCAGAATTTTCAGATTGCCCCATAATACTTTCAACGTCAGATTTCCTTAAGCCTTCAAAAATATCATTATTATAATCTTTTATAGCTGCATGATTTTCAACATCTTGATTTTCTTGTTTATTATCTATTTTTATAGATACATAATCGACATCATGATTATTTTTGTCTTCTGAAGACATTAAATTTTCTAATTGAGGAACTTCAGAAGAAATATTTCCTGACGTCAAATTCTCTTTAGAATCATTAATCATAAATGATGAATGTATTGGATGAAAAAAAACAAATGTTGTTACTGATCCTACAATCATTAAAACAAACATAATAACAGCTATTTTTTTAAAGTTTTTAAACGAAACATTTTTTTTTTGTTTAGTATTTATAGTATTTATATTTATTATTTTCCTTCTTTAATAATTAATTTAATAATTAATGACAAAATCCTAAAATATTAATTCCATATTTTAAAGATTATTTTTTTTAACAAAAAACTAAATAATTAAATTTATATATTAATTTAATATTAATTAATAATATAAATTTATAATTTTTTCAAAGTTCAAATTCAAATTTCAAAATCAAATATTTATTAAATTTAATTAAAAATTAAAATTTAATAAACAAAAAAACATTTTTAACACAATTTTTGTCTCAAAATAAGTGTCTAATTTTCGTAGCAATCATAGATTTATTTTTAATAAAATAACTACTACATCTAATATTATAAACGAATTTTTAAAAAATAGATAGATACTAAAAATAAAAATATTTAATAATTTATATAAACTTATTAAATAACGTATTAAATAAATGTCTAATAAATTAAGAAAATTGATAAATTTCGTATAAAAAAGCTTATAAATTATTTTTTAACTTTTCTATTCAACTTTATTTATAAAATCCATGATTAAACAATTTATAAATTTATAGCCATAACCTTAATAATTCAATTTAGATAAATTTCTTATTTTACTTCTATATCGCGCAACTCATAACTTAAATCATTATTTAAATCGTTATTAACATTATTATTCACCAGCGTATTGGATTTAGGAAATAAAAACGAAGGTAAAAAATTTAAAAAATTCCAATTAATCTTAAATTTAAAAAAATCAAATAAATAATTAGAAAAAATATTTAAAATATTAGATTTTAGAGAAATTAAATTTTGTTCAATTTGAGGATTTAAAACTTGATTAAAAGTTTGACTAAAATGTTCTTTAGTATGTTGTTCCAAATGATCAATACATTGATCTAAACGCATTTGACAATGTTCTTTTAAATTATCTAAATTTTTTTGAAAATATTCGCTAATTCCATCTACTTTAAATTTAATATGTTCTGTGACATCACTAACACATTTTTCTGCAGAACCTGTAATATTTGATATTAAATTTTTTTGACCAGATTCTAAATTATTTTCCAAAGCTTGACCAACATCTAAAACAACTTCTTCATGTTGTTGCTCAATATGACCTAAAATTTTGCCCATACAAAAAAATACAACAAAAAACAAAAAGGAAGTAACTAAAATCGATAATAAAAAAATTTTTTTTCTTTTAATAATTTGTTTTTTTTTATACATAACTTCAATACCTATTTTTCTTTTATATAAATTTATTGTTCGAATATATATCGATCTATTATTCACTTTAATAAGTTAAAATTATCATCAATAGTTAAAATTCTAAATAACCAAATTTTTTTTAATGTATAATTTAAAACTCAATCATGTTACCTCAAATGTTGAAAAATAAAAAATTTAATTCGAAACAAATAATAAATATAAAACTTTAATATAAAACTTTCATGACATCTTTTATAACATATTATTATATAAAATCTATCAATCTAAATCAAAATATACACAAAAAATTATTATAATTCAATGAACACCACAAAAATTTTATCAAAATTTTTCATTTTATAAAATAAAATATTTTTTTATTTTTTTATTTAAAATTTGACAAAATCATTTTTTTTTTATAGAATTTTAAAAATTAAAAAACCCCCCATTATGTTATAAATTTAGCAATAATATATAAAAAATATCCCATTTAACGCAAAAATAAACAAAATTAAATTTTATAATCCTGAAGGAGAATAAAAAAATTATAATGAAATACATAATAAAAGTTGAAAACTTAAAAAGTTCTTTTGATAAAAAAATAATTTTAAATAACATTAATTTAAAAATAAAACCAAAAGAAATAGTTTCTATTATTGGCCGTTCTGGTTCAGGAAAATCGACTTTATTAAGATGTTTAAATTTATTAAATAGACCGGATTCAGGAAAAATATTTTTTAATAATTATAATCTTCTAGATTCTAATATTTCTTTGACTAATTTAAGAATACAAATAGGTATGGTTTTTCAACATTTTAATTTGTTTTCCGAAAAAACCGTTTTAGAAAATTGTTGTCTAGGATTGAAATGTATTTTTAAAATGCCTTATACAGAAGCTTCAAGAAAAGCTTTTAAAAAATTAAAAGAAGTGGGAATGGAAAAATTTGCTTACGAAAATGTTCAAAAGCTTTCCGGAGGACAAAAACAACGAGTAGCTATAGCAAGAACTTTATGTATGGATCCTAAAATTATTTTACTTGATGAACCCACTTCAGCTTTAGATTCAGAATCTGCTCAAGAAATATTAAAATTATTGAAAAATTTAGTTATTAAACATAATATAACGCTTATTATTGTGACTCATGAATTACAATTTGCAAAAAAAGTGTCAAATAAAATTTATTTATTAGAAAATGGCCAAATCATAGAAAAAGGCAATTTAAATGATATTTTTCAACTAGATAAATGTCCTAAAATTAAATATTTTTTCGAACAAGACAAAAAATAATAACATTTATACACAAGCAATTTATAAAAATTATTATTTAAATATTATAAATAATCATAATCATCCTAAAAAAATTTTTCACTATTTTGAAATTCCTAAATTTAATAATAAAAAAAATTAATGAAAGTGAACTAATTTTAATGTTTCAATTGAAAATTCGACAAATCTTAAAAATTTTTATTTTCATCATAATAATATTATTTTTACATTATAAATTATTTAAAATTTTTAATTTTACAACACAACCTTCTGATGATATTATTTTAGGAGTAGTAAGCAATTCTCCACCTTTATGTTTTGATAGTAATTCTTCTAATCCCGATAGCTTTCGTACCGACACAGGAACATATGTAAGTGGTTCAGATATTTTTTTATTTAAAGAATTAGCCAAAAATATGAATAAACAATTAAAAATAAAACCATTCAATTTCCCTGGTATTTTGAATGCAGTTAATCAAAAAATTATTGATGCTGCTATTGGTAACATGAATATTACAGAAGAACGTACAAAAAAAATGAATACTATTGAGTATGATGTTTCCGAAATTGGGTTTTTAATTAGAAAAGATAATCATAAATTCAAAAATTATATAAATCAAACAGAAATTACTATTCAAGATTTAAAAAATTTAATTAAAACGCATGGACATATTAGCGCAACAACTACAGCTAGTTCTATTTATGATATCGAAATATTAAATAAATTAAATTTACATAAATTAAATCCAAAAGAAGATTTAGTAAATTGCGTCAATGAAGTAGAACAAAAACGTGTTGATTTATTAATTTTTGAACATCCTGTTATAAATTTAATGACTTCTTCCGAAGCAAATGATAAAAATAAATTTCAATCTTTAAAATTAATAAATAATGAAAAAAACAATCAACAAAAAGATTTTCATTATCCATTAGGTATTTTTATAAACAAAAAAAACACCAAATTATACCAAGAATTAACAAAACAAATTGATGAAATTAAAAAATCTAATCCTAATATAATGGATAATTTACGTGAAAAAGCTATAAAAACTTACATAAACGATAATCATCAAAAACAACAAATCAATACATTTGGAAATAAAATTATAAATATAATTAAAACTTATCAAGACAGCTTTTATATATCATTAACATTAGCTATAGATGCTATTTTAATTGGATTTTTGTTAGCATTAATATTATTACCTTTAAAAATATGGTGTCAATCTTCAAAAAAACTAATTCAAAAAGCAATTAATTATATATTGGTTTTATGCATTCATGTTACAAAAGCTGTTCCGATTACTATTCAAGTTGTCTTAATGTATAATTTATTAATACAAAAAATATTTTTTTTGAAAGGTTTAATGGGAATTTTTTGTATTTCATTAATCATAACTTTCCTTAATAACACATTTCATTTTTTAAATAACATGTCTAGACAAGTTAATTTTTTAGAATCTGGTCCTATAGAAGCTGCTTACGCTCTTGGTTTAAATTCAAAACAAGTCTTTAAATATATTATATTATAACAAATTTTAAAAAGAGAAATACCTAATATATGGGATCAATTTATAATAAATTTAAAAGAAACTGCTTTATATTCTATTATCGGATTACCCAATTTATTATGGACTGCGCAACGAAATATAGCTATCACTTATGACACTATAACACCTTTTATTATAATAAGTATTATTTATATATCATTATCAAGTCTAATTCAAATTTTAAAATACAAAAAAACTTAAAAGTCTTATTAATAAATATAATCAAAGTAATTTAAATAATTTAATAAATAATTATTAAAATAAAAATAATATCAAAAATGGATAAATAAAAATTTCATCCGCTATAAATTAACATGCATAATAAAAAAAGTCAAATTTTTAATTCCGAAAGGATTAATATATTTGACTTTTTTTATTTACATATAATTAGATAATATTCGAATAAATAAAATTAAAAAATAAATTAACTTTTTTTATTTAATATTTTTAATTCTTATATTTATTATTAACATTAGAATAATTTCCCAAATCATCACTAATAATTATTAATTTATTTTCCCAATAAATATCTTTTTTTGTCTTAAGCTTGTTAACAAAATTATTATTAATTTCAAAAACTGTTTTATCAGCAAAATGTTGAATATAACCGATATTTTTTCTATAAATATTAAATTTATCATATAAAATTTGTAAAAAAGTAGCAGGATTATACACACGATCATTTTTACCAATATTAATAATTAATTTTGTCATATTAATATTATTTTGTTCATATTTTTTAAAATAATCACTGTTAATACGATTATTTTTATTATAAGATGTTTTTGCAAATTCATCATTATTATAATTAGAAACATTCCGTATAATAATATTTTCATATTGTTTGCGACAAGGAGATATATAATTTATTAAAGATTTAATAATTAATTCTTGGTCATATTTTTGTAATAACTTATCCATTAAATTCATATCAATTGATAAATTATTATTTTTATAATTTTCTATTAATTGAAAAACTTTGTCACGAAATAACTGATCTTGTTGTTGATAAATCTCTTCAATTTTAGGAATTTCAGCTAATAATAATTTTTCTTTTAAATAATATTCTAATTTTTTTAATTTCATTTTTTGTCTAACATTAATAAAACTATAAGAAACACCTGATTTTCCAGCTCGTCCAGTACGACCTATTCTATGTACATAACTTTCATAATCATTAGATAAATCATAATTAATAACCATTTGAATATCAGAAATATCTAAACCTCGAGCAGCTACATCAGTAGCAACTAAAATTTTAATTTTTTTATTACGAAAATTATTAAGTACATATTGTCTTTGATTTTGTTTCAAATCTCCATGCAAAGCATCTACTAAAAAATTTCTTGTTTGCAAATAATCAGTAATATTATCGACATTTTTCTTAGTATTAGCAAAAATAATAACAGAATCGGGATTTTGATAATCTAATAAACGTTCTAAAACTAAATTTTTATTTATATCCGAAACAATAAAATAAAATTGTTTAATACTTTTAACTGCAATATTTTTATTAGATATTTCTAAAGTTTGAGAATTTTTCTGATATTTTTCAGCTATTTTTTTAATAAAATCCGGCATAGTAGCAGAAAATAAAGCTGTTTGCCTTTCTGAAGGAATATTTTTTAAAATATCTTCTACATCTTCTTGAAATCCCATTTTTAACATTTCATCAGCTTCGTCTAAAACTAAAAGTTTAACATGAGATAAATCTATTTTTTGCTGTTTTAATAAATCTAAAATTCTTCCAGGAGTAGCTACAATAATATGAGGTTTTTTATTTAAAGCACTAAATTGTTTAAAATATTTTTCACCACCATAAATAACAGCAGTTCTAATTTCGGAATAAAATTTCAACAATTTATTAATTTCCGTAAAAACTTGCAAAGCTAATTCTCGTGTAGGACACAATACTAAAGCTTGAATTTGAGAAGTTTGAGAATCAATTTTTTGAATCATAGGAATTCCAAAAGCAAAAGTTTTTCCTGTTCCTGTTTGAGAACGAGCTACAATATCAATACCTTGAATCATTTTAGGAATCACCAAAGCCTGAACAGGGGTAGGATTAATAAAATTAAGCTCTTTTAAAGCTTCTTGAATTTGAGTTAATAAATTTAACTCTTTAAAAGAAGAAATCATTATATTTTCCTTTCGATCTTATTGAAAATTTTTTAATTAAAAATAAAAATTTTTTTCAATATTTAATAAAAATAAATCTTTCGTATTCTAATCAATGATTAAAAGATTGTGGTTATTAAAAGAAATATTTTTAGTTACTATATGTTGTTCCTAAAGAAAAAATTAAAAAAATATTTATAAAAAGTTTTTGTAATTTTAAAATTTAGGAAAATAAAATGCAACTTATCTCCATCTTAAAATAAAAAAGTACTAGTAATAATAATCAACAAAAATTTAAAAAATTAATTCTCTCGTAAATTACAATTACTAATTTTAAATAAGATATTTCAATATAGTTTAAAAAAATAATTATTTTTATTATTAATAATACCATAAAATAAAAGATTTCATTTGACAAAATTATTCGCACATATAATAATTACAATAAAATTTTATTTCCGATTGATTAAATAATAAATTTTATAAGTTTAATTATTTATCTATAATTATTACATTAATTCCTGATATATATTTTGAATTTTTTTATATAAAATTCCAAATAATAAACAGTTAATCGCATTATTGATAATAATAGGAATAATATTAAAAAAACAAAAAAAAATATTTATAAAACGATCTGAATAAATATAATTATATCGATAAAAATTAATTTTAATAATATCCCAATAATTTAAATAACCATTTAAAATACGAGAAATAGATTGTAAAACAATACTGAAAAAACCAAAAATAAAAATACGTTTTTTGTTAACATAACGATGGTTTAACATACAACTTATTAACACAAATAGATTAGGTATTAAAGAACCAAAAGTAATATTGCTAATAACAAAAAAAAATCTATTAGAAATAAAAAAATTATAATTACTTTTTAAATACTCATAAGTTGCTAAATAACTAGGCATTGAATAAAAGGAACATTCTATAAAAATATAAACGAAACAAAACAAAATTAAATAATTAATATTTAAAAAAAATCCTAAAAAAAATAATGGCAAATGCCAAAATAACCATAAATTAGAATCAATAATAGGAATTTTATTAATGTTACTTAAAAAAGAATATTTATTCAAGTTAAATAAAACCCAAGAAATCGAAATTAAATTCGAACCTAAAATTACTTGCTTAATAATATTTCGTGTATTTTTTATGCAGCCATTTTTATTTAACATAAATGTGAATTTAACTCCTTTCTAAATAATTGTGTTTGTCATAATAAATATTAAGTATTTTTTATCTTATTGATCATTTTAAAAAAAATTTTATCTCTAAAAATAAAATATATCCAATGTATTTGTAATCCATTCTAAATTTACAAATAACCATGTTTCAAACATGTTATAATAAAGAATGATTTTACTTATTTAAAAAAAATATTTTTAAAATAAAAAGGAGAGATAATATCTTAATTATGATTAATAAATATCAACTACCTACTTTAAACTATAAATATAACGAATTAGAACCTTTTATAACACAAAAAACAATGATGATTCATCATCAAAAACATCATCAAACCTATATCGATAAATTAAATATTTCTCTATCAAAATTTCCTACAATAAAAAATAATATCGATGATTTATTAAAAAATTTATCTTTAATACCTGAAGAAATTAGAACATCTGTTCGTAATAACGGAGGAGGACATTTTAATCATTCATTTTTTTGGACAATTTTAAAACCAAAAACAACCAATGAAATCGTTTTATTAAATAAAACGCAAGAAATTATAAAAAGAGATTATAAAAATTTAGATAATTTTAAAAATCAATTTACTAATAAAGCTTTAAATCTTTTTGGTAGCGGTTGGGTATGGTGGATTGTTAATAATAAAAATTTATCCGAAATTATAACAACTACTAATCAAGATACTACTCATAATTTAGGTTATCCTATTTTAGGTTTAGATCTTTGGGAACACGCTTATTATTTAGATTTTCAAAATCGTCGTCAAGATTATGTAGAAGCTTTTTTTCATATCATTAATTGGGAACAAGTAGAAATTAATTTAAATAATATTCCGAATAAATAATTATTATTAAAATTAAAATAAAAATTAAAAAAATATTTAATTAAAATGATCTAAAAGAAAAAAAACCGTCGAAAAAAATATTTTTTCGATGGGATTTTTATTTATTAAAAAATTTTTAATCAAAATCAAATTTTTTAATAACTTTTAAACTTATCTCTAAAAACTCAAATAAATAAAATAACTTATAGGAACAATAACAATAGTTATAAATATAATTAATATAATCAAACCTGAAAGAAAATTAATAAAACGTCGATTTCTTTGAAATTGAAATGGTACATTTTTATTTTTATTAACTATATTTTCAACTTTCAGTTGATTACTAAAACATTTCTTACAGTTCAATGAATTAACTTTGTTATTTTTATTAAAAAACCAAATCATAAAAACTTTTAACCTCTTCAATTATTTGCTATTTCTAATATAAATAATAATAAAATAAAAATAAAATACTTTTTTGATAAAACGATCAATGCCTTATACAAAGATAAATTATAAATAATAAATCAAATAATATTATAATTTACTTTAATGCATAATATTAATGGATAATAATATTTTAACATATATCAAAATGAACTAAAAAAATTTGTGCGAATTAAAAATAAAGGAAAATTAATAAATTTGAAACAATATATAAAACAAAAATTAAAACAACTAAATTTTACTAAAATAACACCCATACAAACACAAATGTTTAATAATTTCGAAAAACCTTATCATTTGGTATGCGTTGCTCCTACAGGAACCGGAAAAACTCATGCTTATTTATTGCCTATATTATCAAAAATAAATTGGCAAAAAAATACAATACAAGCGATCATAATTACTCCAACTAACGAATTAAGTTGGCAAATATTAAATATGTTAAAAAAAATAGAACCGAAAATAGCTAATATTAAAATTTTATATGGTGGCATAAATAAACAGAAAATATCAGATCAATTTAAAAAAAAACAACCTCCCTTACTCATAACAACTTTAAACAAACTAAATGAATATGTTATTATTAACAAATTACTAAAAATTCATAAAATCAATTTTTTAGTTTTAGAAGAAGCAGATATGTTGTTTGACAAAGATTCTTTATCCATCTTAGATGAAATATTAACTAAATGTAATCCTAAAATTATAATAATATCGGCTTCTATCACTGATAAATTTAAACCTTTCATCAATAAATACTTTGGAAAAAATTTATTTTTAAATACTACAAAAGAACATAAATTAAAATTAAATTATTATAATCTTGAAACCATATCTGAACAAAAACTAAAAACTTTAATACATTTAACCCAACATATTAATCCTTATATTTCTATTATTTTTGTTTCCAACATTAAAGAACAAACAAAAATTTATGAAGCAATGCTTCAAAAAAATTTAAAAGTAATTTGTTTTTCTTCAGCATTAAATACCAAAAAAAGAAAACAATATATAAATGATATTCAAAAAACGAAATATCAATATATTATAGCAAGCGATCTTATGGCAAGAGGTTTAGACTTAGATATAGACTTAGTAATACATTATGATTTACCTCATAAAAATTTAGATTTTTTTCAACATCGCAACGGTAGAACGGGAAGAATGGGAAAATCAGGAGATATAATAGTTTTAAGTACCGAAAAAGATGAATTATTACTTAATAAAATCCAAAAAAAATTAAATATTTCATTTAAAAAATTAAAATTTTCGGAAATAAAAAATATATTTTAATTAGAAAGATAAAAAAATAATATATGTTAATAATAGGCAGTCACGTATCCTTTAAAAAACCTAAAATGTATTTAGGAGCTTTAGAACAAGCTTTATCCTTCGATTCGAATACTTTTATGTTATACTCGGGCCCTCCTCAAAATACTAAAAGAAACATTATCGAACAACATGATATTGATCAAACTTTATCCAAAATGAAAAAATACAATATTAATGTGAATTATTTAGTAGGTCACGCGCCATATATCATTAATTTAGCCAACCCTGTTTTAAATAAAAGAGAATTTTCTATAGAATTTTTAATCAAAGAATTAAATCGATTTTCACAAATGAAAATTTCTCAAATGGTAATACATCCAGGTAATAATTTGAACAAAAACAAATTAGAAGCGATTAAATGGATTGCTCAAGGTATTAATAAAATTTTTCAAAATACTCCTAATTTAAAAACTAAAATAGCATTAGAAACTATGGCAGGAAAGGGTAATGAAATTGGTGCTAATTTTCAAGAATTAAAAAATATTATCGATTTAATAGAAAATAAAACACGAATTTCTATTTGTTTGGATACTTGCCATGTATTTGATGCTGGTTATGATATTAAAAATCAATTTGAAAATACAATAAAACAATTTGATAAAATTATTAATTTAAAATACTTATCAGTTCTACATATTAATGATTCTAAAAATTCTTTAGGTAGCAAAAAAGACCGTCACGAAAACATTGGATATGGTCAAATAGGATTTGAAGCTTTAATAAAAATTATCTATTACCCATTATTTAAAAATATTCCTAAAATTTTAGAAACACCTTTTGTAAACCAAAAGCCTATTTACAAAGAAGAAATTATTATGATCAAAAACAAAATATTTAATGGCAATTTAAAATTTTAATAAATTTATTTTTATTAATATATAAAAAAATCTAAAAAAAATATTTATTAAACCATTGATAAATATAAAACATCATAATACTGCCAGCTATAGCTACATTTAAACTTTCTACTAAATCCGTAGTAGGGATAGCAATTAGATAATTCGATTTTTGACGAGAAACAAAAGAAATACCTTGCCCTTCGTTCCCTAATATTAAAGCAATTTTATTGTATTTCGAGCTAAAATCTAGAAAATCATAAGATAAAAAATTAGTTTCGCGAACACAAGAACCTATAATAAAATAATTTTTTTTTTGCAAAAATAATAAAAAATTCGCCAAATTACCACGATAAAAATTTAAATTAAAAATAGCTCCTTGACTAACTTGAATAGTTTTTTCGTTATAAATATCCACACTATTATCACTAAAAAAAACAGTCTTAAACCCAAAAGCACAAGCACTTCTTAATAAAAGTCCAGCATTAGAAGGATCTTGAATATTATCTAAAATAAGTATTTTATCATTAAATAAAGATGATTTTAACATTTTACAAATAGCTACTTGAGAATATAAAATGTGATTATTATTTAATAATTTCATTAAAGATTTTTTAATAAATAAACCATCTTCTTTTTCAGGATTAATAGTATATAATCCCAATACTATTCCTTTGTTCACAGCTTCTTGAACAAGATGATTTCCAAATACAAGAAATTCTTGATATAAATCTCGATATTTTTTAAATGATAACTTCATCATTTTCTTAAAAATACGATTATTAGATGACAAAATCATAGAATATTACAACTCACTTTAAATCATATTGTAAGTACCAATATTTATTAAAAAAATATATTTTTAACTCGATTCGATATTGTTAAAATAATTTTTTATTAAATTAAACGCTAATAACCAAGGAATAATAGCACAATTTAATTTATTAGGAAAATTAGCAATTACTTGAAACAATAATAAATCTGATTCTAAAGTATTACTATCAAAAGGTTTATTTTGTAACATATTTATAAAATTATTAATAATTTTTAAACTTTGCGAAAATGTTTGATTAGATAAATGAATTGACATTAAAGATGAAGCAGCGCATATTATAGAACAACCTTTTGTTTCGTGTCGAATTGCATTAATAACATTAGTATTAAAAAAAATTTGCAATGTCACTTCATCTCCGCATAATAAATTATGTTTTGTTTTGCTAAGACAATTATTGTTACAAGTAATAGGTAATAAACCATAATTAAAAGGTTTTTGAGAATGATTTATAATTAATTGACGATATAATAAATAATTAACCACAATACTTACTCACATTTTCAAGATTAAACATTAATAAATAAATATTAATTATTAATTCAAATTTAAGAAAAATATACTAAAATGTTAATTTTCTTTTTTTTAGTTACTAAAATATATTTATTAAATAAAGCTAATTCAGGAGTTAAACGCAAATCATAATCAATTTTTTTTTCACAAGGAAAAATTTTAATGCTTTTAGCTAATAACAATGATTTAGCTTCTTTTTTTGACAAAGCTAATTTGCTCTGGACTAAAACATCTAATAAAGTAATATTTAGGCTAACCGATAAACAAAATAAATATTTTTGTAAAAATTTGAAATCTGATTCTAATAAATCTAATCTTTTTTTACCAAATAAAAGATAACTAACTTGTTCACAATCTTTAGATATAGATTGACCATGAACTAAAGAAACTATATAATTTGCTAATTCTTTCTGAGCTAATCTTTTGTAAGAATTAAATTTCATTTCAGATTCTAAATAATTAATACGTTCTAACGTAATTAAAGTCATTTGTTTTAAACATGCAATGACACGACTATCAGGTAAATTTAAAAAATATTGATACATATCAAAAGGACTAGTTAATTTCGGATTTAACCATACATTACCTTTTTCGCTTTTACCAATTTTAACACCTTGATCATTTAACAATAAGGGGATACTCATACCTAAAGGTTTATTTTTAGAAGGATTAATTAATTTTCGAATTAATTCTAAACCACTTGTAATATTACCCCATTGATCAGAACCACCAATTTGTAATATTACATTATAATTTGAATATAATTGATAAAAATCAAAAGCTTGCAATAAATTATAAGAAAATTCAGTATAAGAAATACCAGAATTTTCATTCTTTAATCTTTCGGATATAATTTTTTTAGACAAAATATATTTCATATTAAATAATTTACCATATTGCCTTAAAAAATCTAAAAGATTCATTTGAGATAACCAATCATAATTATTAACAAAAGATACTCTTTTTTTAGGCAATAAACATTTTAATTGTAATAAAATATCTCGAGTATTTTTGCAAACTTCTTGTGAAATTAATAAAGTTCTTTCTTTTGTTGCTTTAGGATCTCCGACTAAACTAGTAACTTGACCTACCAAAATAAAAGGATTATGACCTTTATTATACAAAAGCAAAATAGTGTTAATTGGGACTAAATGTCCTATGGTTAAAGAATTAGCTGTAGGATCCACGCCCCAATAAAAATTAATAGCATTATGATTTAAATAATACATTAAATCTGATTCATTGCTACAATCTTTTATTAAATTACGCAGTTTTAATTCTTCAAACAAAGACATATTTATCTCCAATTTTTAATTTTATTTTTTACCAATATTACAAATTTTTATTTTCATTTATAATCACATAATATAAAAAATAATATTTTTATTATAAAAATATATTTTTTTGCATAAAATCAATTATTATTTATGTTTAGTTTTAATTCTAGCAGCTTTCGATGATAAATGACGTATATAATATAATTTCGCACGACGAACTATACCATAACTAAGCACTTCTATATTTTCTAGAGCAGACGAATAAATAGGGAAAGTACGTTCTACTCCTACACCAAATCTAATAGCACGTACAGTAAAAGTTGCAGATATACCACTACCTTGACGTTTAATAACTAAACCAGAAAAATTTTGAACACGTTTATTATCGCCAATAGATTGTCTAATTAACATTTTAACAGTATCACCAACTTTAAAAAAAGGTATTTTTTTAAAACTTGGACTTTCTATAGCTCTTATTAAAGTTTGACCTTTTAATTCCATAATGTAATATTCCCATTCTCTTAATAAAAAAATTTTATTTATTAATTTGTTAAAAATAATATGAAAAATATATTATTCCTCATCTTCATTTTTAATTTCTTCTAATATTGTTTGATGAAATTTATCTAAATGAATTTTTTGTAATAAATCGGGTCTTTTTTTTAAAGTATTTTTTAAACTTTCCTTTAAACGCCATTTATAAATTTTTTGATGATCTCCAGATAAAAGAACCGAAGGAACTTTATAGTTTTTATATTCAAAAGGTCTAGTATATTGAGGATATTTCAATAAACCTTTTTGATGAGAATCAGATAAATAAGAATTTTCATGAATAACTCCTGGTATAAGTCTAATTATAACATCTATAAAAACTAAAGAAGCAATCTCCCCACCAGTTAAAACATAATCTCCAATAGACAGTTCTTCATCTATAAAATTTAAAATTCTAGCATCAACTCCTTCATAATTACCACAAATAATAACTAATTGTTCAAAATCATTAATATATTGATTTGCTTTGAATTGAGTTAATAAATTTCCTTGAGGAGATAATAAAATAACTTTACTCTTATTTTTAATATTTGATTTTATTTTATTTAAACAATCATATAAAGGCGGAAATGATAATAACATTCCTGTGTCACCGCTATATGGTTTATCATCTATCTTAAAATGTTTATTATGACTATAAAATCTTAAATCATGTACATTAATAATAACTTTGTTCTTTTCTTTAGCTCTTTTCAAAATAGAATGGTTTAAGAAATAATCGAAAAAATTCGGAAAAATAGTTATAATATCTATTTTCATGCCATTTATCAAATAATCTTCCCTTTTGTCAAAAACAAAAAATAAATTTTTTATTTCAATATATTTCCTTTTGAATTATTCTATTATTTTTAAAAAACTTCTAAAATTTAAAAATCAATTAGTTTTAATTTTTTTAAATTTTTTACACAAATTTTTAACGGTAGTAGTAGGTTGACCACCTAAAGATAACCAATAATTAATTTTATCTAAATTTAAATTAATTATTTCTTTTAAAGGATCATAGTTTCCTAAAATTTCTAAAAATTTACCATTTCTTTTGCTATGAGCATCAATTGCTACTACACGATAAAAAGGTTTGTGACGAGAACCAAAAAGTTGTAAACGAATTTTAACTGACATTTTTCTAACTCCAAACGCAATTTAATTAAAAAATATTTTGAAAAAAATACTAATTCAAGTAATTATAAAATAAAAAATAATTACTGTCAATGAAATATTGACTTATTTTAATTATAAATCCAAATAATAAATAATTTCACAATTACCATAAATATTATTTATTTTAAATATAAATTTATTATAAGATTAAAGAAAGATTTAAAATATAATAAAAATTAATTAGATCCTGAATAGATTAAATTATAATTACACATTCATTATAATAAATAAGATATATTAAAAGATATATTAAATATATATAAATTTAATAAATAAATTTTGAAAAAAAATAATCTGAAAATAATTAAATTATTTAAATTAAAAAAATATATTTTTAAATAAAAACTGATAAAAATTAATTATAAAAGGAGTAAATAATTGTTAATATGTACTACTATATTAAAGGTTTAGTTAAATTAATCCATAATAATAATATAGTTATCGAAAATAATGGCATAGGTTATGAAATAGGTTTTTACAATCCTTATTTATTCAAAATAAATCAAAAAGTAAAATTATTTACTTATCTATATATTAAAGAAAATATACGTTATTTATATGGCTTTACAGATATCAACTTATTAAATTTTTTTAAAAAAATAATTACTATTCCAGGTATAGGTCCTAAAATAGCTATTGTACTAACACAAAATGAATTATTTTCGGATATTAAAATGGCTATTGAAACTAATAATGTAAATTTCTTAAAAAAATTTCCAGGTATTGGAGAAAAAACAGCACAACAAATTATTTGGTATTTAAATAATAAAAATACAAATAAACAAACAAATTATATATTTAATCCTAAACAAAAAGATGTTCAAAATGCTTTATTAAATTTAGGCTTCGAAATAAAACAAATTAATTCTATTATAACCCGAATTAATACAGAAACAGATATAGAAACAATGATCAAAGAATCTTTACAATTATTATTAAAAAATAGGAAATAAAATGGAACAAAAAATGAAACAAAAATTAAAAAATAAACCAAATCCAAAAAATAAAAATGAAGATGCTTTTTTAAGACCTCAAACATTAAAAGAATACACGGGACAAGAAGATATTAAACATATTTTAGATATTTATATCAAAGCTTCCCGAAAACGAAAAGAAACTTTAGATCACCTCTTATTTTATGGACCTCCAGGTTTAGGAAAAACTACTTTAGCACGTATTATTGCTAATGAATTGAAGACAAATATAAAAATTACTAATGGAGCTGTTTTGGAAAGAACTGGAGATTTATCTGCTATTTTAAGTAGTTTACAAACAGGAGAAATTTTATTTATTGACGAAATTCATCGATTACCAAAAATCGTAGAAGAAATTTTATATTCTGCTATGGAAGATTATGCTCTAGATATTGTTATTGGTAAAGATTGTGACAGAAGAACTATTCGAATTAATTTAGCAGCTTTTTCTTTGATTGGGGCCACTACTAAATTCGGAAATATCTCTTTTCCATTAAGAGATAGATTTGGTTTAACTTTAAAATTAGATTATTATAAAGAATCAGAACTAAAAACTATTCTCCAAAGAACAGCTAAAGTTTATAATAGTTGTATAGAAGAGTCAGCATTAACAGAATTAGTAAAACGTAGTCGTGGAACACCTAGAATAGCTAACCGTTTATTCCGAAGAACACGAGATTTTGCAGAAATATATTCTAATACAATAATTACTCATCAAATCACCCTAGAAACATTAAAAAAATTAAAAATAGATGAAAACGGATTAAATGAAACAGATTATCATTATTTAAATCATTTAATATTTAAATTTAACGGCGGACCTGTAGGAATTAAAAATTTAGCAGCTTCTTTAGGAGAAGAAATATTAACTATAGAAGAAGTTTATGAACCATATTTAATCCAGAAAGGTTATATTAGAAGAACACCTAAAGGTCGTATAGCAACTAATTTAACTATTAAATTATTAAATAAATTAAATGAGAAATCAATATGATACAATTTAATAATTAATATTTATTTTATTAATGAAAATTAATAAATTTTGAATTAATTTTTTGAAAAATATAAAACATATATTAAAATATTGTTGCTAAAATTAATTATAAATAGATTTACATAATAAGCTAATATTTAATTTTTTATTTTCTAATTAGAATTAGAATCTAGTATTTGTTGTAAAATCATTTTATAATCATGTTCCTTTAAATAAGAAGAATTATCTAATAATTTAAAACATATTTCTTCCTTAGAAAAGCGAGGAATTATATGAACATGATAATGATAAACAGTTTGTCCAGCTACTTCTCCATTATTATTGATTAAATTTAGACCAGAAGCTTTAAAGGCTTTTATCAATATATGACTAATTTGATAAACTATTTTAAATAAATGAACAAAAACATCTTGTGGTACATCTTGAATATCACGATAAACTTTTTTAGTAATAACCAAAGTATGACCACGAGTAACTTGAGAAATATCTAAAAAAGCCATAACCAAATCATCTTCATAAATAATATAACTCGGTATTTGTTTATTAACTATTTTCAAAAAAACATTATGCATATTGCTTATTCCTTTTTATAAAAATTTTAATTTAAATAATATTTTTTTTAAAATTTCCATAAAATTCAATTTTAAAATTAAGACCTATTAAAAAAAATATTCTTACTAAGATTTTTAAAATTAATTTTAGCAATTTTATAAAAAATTGATAAACCATATTTTTCATAAATTAATTTAATTTGTTGATTCACTAAATCAGAAGCTCCTAAAATTAATTTTACATTATTAAGTTGACTTAATTTTTCTATCTCTCTTAAAAATAAATAACGAGCGATAATAGAAGAAGCGGCTACACATAAAAATTTAGATTCAGCTTTAGTTTTGAATATAATGTTACGATAAACATTAGATTCTGTTTTTAAATAATTAAAATAACAAGATTCAGTTGCAAATTGATCTATAATGACTGGAGATGAAAATTTTAAATTATGATAAAATCTTAAAATTAATTTATTATATAAATAAGCAAGTATATGATTAAGATTTAATTTTTTATTGATTAAATTATTGTAATCCAAAGGTTGTAAAATTTCAAAATCATAATCAATATTTTTCATCAAAAAAGGAGCTATTCGAAAAATAGAATTTTTACTTAATAATTTAGAATCTTTAATTTTATTGCGTAATAAAAAATCTGCTAATTCATGCTTTATATAAACTATACCAACAACTATAGGACCGAACACATCACCCTTACCTGATTCATCCGCTCCAACACAATCAACACAATCAATATAATTTTGCAAATTTTTCTTCACAAATCCAAAAAACTCCTGTCTAAAATTATTATTATCAATGAAGTAATTTTAAAATATTAATTTTTTTAAAATATAATGAATAAAAATAGATATTTATATTTATAACAAAATTCTTGTATTATTTCTTATTATAATTATTATAATAACCCGACCTACTTTATTATCCTTTGAAATATTTATTATCATTGGCTATTGATGAAATAACCTGGTATTTCAAAAATATTCTTTAATACAAATTCCAATTAATAGGTTTTTTTTGATGGTTTTTTAAATATTCATTAGCACGAGAAAAGGGTTTAGAACCGAAAAAACCCTGATAAGCAGAGAAAGGAGAAGGATGACTGCTTTCGATAATTAAATTATCCTTAATATTAATATATTCTTTATACTCTTGAGCTTTTTTCCCCCATAAAATATAAACAATATTTTTTTTCAAAGACAAATAATTAAATATATTAATAATAAAAATATGCCAACCAATATTTTTGTGACTCAAAGGTAATCCTTGTTCAACAGTTAAAATGGTGTTTAATAACAATACTCCTTCATAAGCCCAAGAAAATAATTGATTTCTAAAATTTATAATAGATAAATCATTTTGTAACTCGGTAAAAATATTCTTTAAACTTTTAGGAGTATCCCAAGATAAAGTACTAAATGCTAAGCCGTGAGCTTGATTAGGTCCAGGATAAGGATCCTGCCCTAAAATAACCACTTTTACTTTTTCCCAAGAAGTGAATTTAAAAGCGTTAAAAATATTTTTTGTGTTGGGCAAAATTTTTTTCCCTAACTTAGATTGAGTTATCAAAAAATTTTTTATTTTAATAAAATAATTTTTACGTTGTTCTTTGTAAATAATACGTTCCCAATTTATATCAATCCACATAAAATATTATATCACCCTTAAAAAACTCAAAATATTGATCTGAATTAATTAAAATTTTAAACTAAATTATCATCAGATTTAGATTCTCCAAAAATAATCAAATAAAATAATAAGAAAATCATTCCCCATATAAAAATATAAGTAATCTCGTAAGGAATTTTAAAAGAATATTTATAAAAAATATTTTTATAAGGAATTTCTTTTTCAAAGTTTTGAATAGTCGAATTATTATCGCCTTTAGTAGTAACATATTTTTTTTGATGATTATTCTCAACTACTCTATGAATAATAAAACTATCTTTTAAATCAATAAATTTAGATTCATCCGCTTTAAATATAATTATATCACCATCTAACTTTTCCGGCGGATTACTAGGTTTTAATGATTTGCATTTATTTTCATCTAATATAGTGAAAAAAACTATATCATCTACACGCATTGAAGGTAACATACTCTCACTAGAAACACGAGAAAAATTAAAACGAAAAATTTGAGAAGTTTTTTCTTTATCTAAAATTAAATTACACAATAAAAATATAACTACAAAAAATAAAAATAAATGAAAAAAATAATAAATAATATTTCTAATAATATTTAAACAAATATACCTTTTATATTTTATACATCCCATTAGCAAATCACCATAATGCACCCATCTTTAAAAATATAATTAAAAAATTTATATATAAACTTATTATAAAATAACATCAAACATTCTCAAATAAATTGAAAAAATACCAAATAAATTAACAATAATTTTTAAATAAGTTACTAAAAATAAAAATATTAAATATAAATTAATCCTTAAAATATTGTTTAAATAATTCAACAACTAATATCGGAATTAAAGAAATAATTATAATAATGATTATATCGAAAAAAGATAACTTAGCCAAATTAAAATATTTTTGACAAATAGGAATAAATAAAATAATAAATTGTATCAAAAAACTTATTATAAAATAAACTATAAAAAGATTATTTTTGGTTTTAATGGAAAAAATAGACTTTGATAAACTTCTAAAATTCCAAGCATGAAATAATTGTGAAAAAGCTAAAACCATAAAAGCAAAAGTTTGGCCATATTTAATATTATCAAAACTATGAATATAATAACCTAAAACAGCAGAACTAAAAACAATAATCCCCAACATTAAACCTTCTAAAAAAATTTTATAAATAATCGATTTATTTAAAAAAATACTATTTTTTTTAATCATAGATTTATCTATAATATTATGTTCTGAAGGTTCCATACCTAAAGCTAAAGCTATCAAAGAGTCAGTAACTAAATTAATCCAAAGAATTTGTAAAGTATTCAAAATAACAAAATCAAAAGGAAAATAAAAAAAACCAAAAAAACTATTTAATAATATAAGACAAATTTCACCCATATTACAACTTAATAAAAAAACTAAACTTTTACGAATATTAACAAAAACATTTTGACCTTCTTTAATAGATGTTAAAATGGTATGAAAATTATCATCCATTAAAATAATATCAGCGCTTTGTTTGGTAATTTCCGTACCACTTAAACCCATAGCTAATCCTACATCAGCTTGTTTAATGCTAGGTACATCATTAACTCCATCGCCAATCATAGCCACTATATAACCTAATTTTTGCCAAGCTCTCACAATTTTTAATTTATGTTGCGGAATAGTACGAGCATAAACCTTAATGTTTATTAATTTTTCCAATAATTCTGTTTCGGTTAATTTATCTAGTTCAGAACCATCCATAACTAAATCAGTTTTTCGATTTAAAATTTTTAATTTATTAGCTACTTGAATAGCTGTATAACAATGATCACCTGTAATCATAATTGTTTGAATATTTGCATCATGACATTCTTGAATTGATTTAAAAACTTCTAATTTTATAGGATCTTCGATACCTACTAATCCAACTAAAATAATATTTTTACCTAAAATATACAAAATTTCTTTTAAAGAAATATTCTCAGATAAAAAACGATAATCAAAAAAATTTGTAAAAGCAATACCTAATACTTTATAACCCATTTGAGCTTTTTGATTTAAATTAAATTCAAACTCTTCTTTATATTTTTCACTTTTAATAACATTTTTTTGTTTTTTATTAATATAAATATAATATGATAAATCTAATATAATTTCTCCAGCACCTTTAAAAATAGTTAAATATTGATTTTGATATTTGTATATAGCCATCATCAATTTCAAATGATCATCAAAAGGAAATATTTTAATTAATTTATATTGTTGTTGCAACTTTGCAACATTAATGTTCAAAAATTTAGATAACTCTAAAAAGGCACAATCTACAGAATCTAACAAATTGGAACAAGAAATAATTTTTCCATTATAATACTGAGCAATACTATTACATAAAAGACCGCAATAAATTAACTTTTGATAACTTAAAAGTAAATTATCGCAAATTAACTTATTAGAATAATCAATATGACAAAAATCGGAATAAACATATAATGATTTAATTAATAATTTATTATGAGTAAGAGTACCTGTTTTATCTGTGCAAATAACATTAATTGAACCTAATCGTTCTAAAGTTTTTAAATTTTTAACAATAGCATTTTCTTTAGCTATCTTTTTTATGCCAAAAGCGAAAATAATAGTCATAATAGCTAATAAACCTTCGGGAATAACTGCCACAATTAAAGCGATAGAAGACAACAAATAACCACTAATAACATTCCAACTCAAATAATTAAAAAATAGATAATATTTAAAAATATTAAAAATAAAATTTATCAAAATTAAAACAAAAATAATAATACTCAATATTTTAGTTAATTTTTGTAAATAAAATTCTAAAACTGTTTTTTCTTTTTGAACTGTTCGAGATAATTTAGCAATATTGCCTATTTGAGTTTTCATGCCTGTATTAATAACTAAAGCTTCAGCATTTCCATTAATTACAACAGTATTCATAAATAACAAATTTTTTTGATTAAGTAAATTAGAATCGTTAATTCGAATATCAGATTGTTTAGAAACTGCTATAGATTCACCTGTTAAAATCGCTTCATCAACTTGTAAGTTATTAGAAGCTAATAAACGTAAATCTGCGGGAACTATATCTCCTTTATCCAAAAAAACAATATCTCCTGGAACCAACTGATCACTAGTTATTGATTTCACATTAGATTCTCGTAAAACTTTTACATATATTTTAGTAGTTTTAGTAATGATATCAAAAGATTTATCTTTCTGATGTTCCTGAAAAGCGCCAAAAACAGCATTACCTAATATAATTATTAAAATTAAAATACCTTCATATAACTCTTCTTGATGGCTAGTTAAAATTCCTATTATTAAATTAATAAAAGCTGCTATTAATAAAATGTATATAAAAAAGTTATTTAATTGACTAAAAAATTTTTTTATTAAAGACTGAGGTTTAGTTTTAAACAATTCATTCAAACCATTTTCAATTAATCTAGTCCGAACTTGTTGTTCTGTTAATCCTGTTTTTAAATTAGTTTTTAACTCTTCAACTAATAATAATATTTCAGAATTATAAAACA
Source organism: Candidatus Phytoplasma citri (assembly GCF_002009625.1). GTDB lineage: Bacteria > Bacillota_I > Bacilli_A > Acholeplasmatales > Acholeplasmataceae > Phytoplasma > Phytoplasma citri. Next base: position 3,634 of record NZ_MWKN01000016.1, on the reverse strand, counting down.
AAGAATTCATATATTACTTAACCAAACCTTCTAAGAAATATTCCTCATTATTATTAATTTAAATAATAAAAATAAATATAAAAAGAAAAAAATACCAAATTACTTAGAATTATTTGAATTATAAAAATAACAAAATTATTTTATCTGTTTAGAAATAATAGGCTTAGTCACTTTAACTTTGGTAATTACTAAACCATTATGAGACAAACCATCAAACACCCAATCATTATAAACTATCTTTATTTTTTCATTACTTTCTGGCATTCTACCTAATTTATCCAACATAAAACCACTTAAAGTATCATAATCATCTACTGGTAAATTAGCATTTAAATATTCTTCTATATCACAAAGATGAGCAGTACCTTTGATAATAAATTCTTGATTAGAGATTTTAACAATTTCAAAATCGTTTTTATCATATTCATCTTGAATTTCACCTAAAATTTCTTCAATAACATCTTCAATAGTTACAATACCAGCTGTACCACCATATTCATCAACTACAATAGCCATATGTTTTTGTTTAGACTGCATTTCTTTTAATAATTCGCTAATATTTTTAAATTCTGTAATATAAAAAACTCTTCTCAAATAATGATTAATATTAAATTTTGAATAATTATTTTTATAAGAACGCGGATCGTTCGTTATTAATAAAACCTTAAAAAGATCTTTAATATGCACTATACCTAAAATCTTATCTAAATTTTCCATATAAACAGGGAATCGAGTATATTTCTCTTTTAAAATAAATTCTCTTAATTCATTAATATTAATATCATGACGAATAGCTACAATTTCTTTTCTATGACGCATAATATCCGAAACTTTAGTAGTATTAAAATCAAAAATATTTTGTATCATATTATTTTCATTACTATTGATAACTCCTTGATTATAAGAAGAACTTAACAAAAAACGTAATTCATCTTCAGAAACAATATCTTGAGTTTTATTAGGATCAATTCTTAAACAATATAGAATAATATTACTTATTTGATTCAATAACCAAACAAAAGGTTTCATAAAAAAACAAACTAAATTAAATAAACCTAATAAATAATAAGCAGTTTTTAAAGGATAAATTAGAGCAATTCGTTTAGGAATAATATCTCCCAAAACCAAAGAAAGAAGAGTTAATAAAATTTGAATCTCACCATGAGAATCATGATGCAACATATAACCTTGAATTACTGTCAATATATGAATAACAATTTGAATAACAGACAAAAAATGAGTAGGTTTAGATTTAATTTTTTTAATTTTTAAGGCTTTTTTAATACCTTTTTCTATTTCAATATCTAATTTACTTTCGCTTAAAGAAACTAAAGATATTTCGATGGCTGACAATAAAGCATTAATAAAAATTAATGCTATGATAGTCAAAATAATTATACTCATTTTATTTTATAACCTCTTTCGCATTTGAATGGAATAAAATATAGGTTATAAAAAATAAAACTTTTTAAATAATTATTTTTATCATCATTTTCCATATACGTTTAAATTAACTTATTCTCCTTTTTTTAATTTCTTATTTTATTAAGAACGACTTTGAGTAATTTTACCATAAATTCAAACAAAAGTAAAATCATTCATTTTTAAATTAATTTTAATTTTAATATCTTTTAATAAGCTCTAGCAAATAAAATAGTTTGATTTGCTTTTTTATGAGTAACAGGACAAATTTTATTTAATAATTTTTCTTTCAAAATTACTCGAGCTGTAGCACCTGTTTCTTTTTTGATAATTTCTTCCGCCTCATTAGCTAAAACACTCATTTTAACATATCCTTTTTTAAATAAATTAATTTTAAATTCTTCATAATTATTAGCAATATAAATATTTTTTGTCATACGTTGTAAAGCTTTATCAAACATATTTTGATGGATATTTTTGAATAATTCGGTTATATTGATTAATAATTCAGACGCATTAATAATAATTTTTTTTCGACTATGTCTAATAAAAATAGTTATTTGATCATTTTTTAATTCTTGTTCCCCTATTTCTAATCTCAAAGGAATACCTTGTAATTCATAATGACTAAATTTCCAACCAATATTTTTATTTTGTATATCCAATTTAGTTCGATATTTTTTAAATAACTGTTTATAATAAAAATTAACTTTAGTTAATAAAAGAGAATTATTTAACCTTAAAGGAATAATAACTATTTGTATAGGAGCAATATAAGGAGGCATAACTAAACCTTCATCATCTCCATGAACCATAATTATAGCACCTATCAACCTAGATGAAACAGCCCAAGACGTCTGATGAGCTAATTGTATAACGGAATTTTGATCTTGAAATTGAATTTTAAAAATTTTCGAAAAATTAGTTCCTAAATAATGAGAAGTACCAGCTTGTAAAGATTGACCATCATACATTAAAGTTTCGATAGCATAAGTCGTTACAGCTCCTTTAAATTTTTCTTTTTCTGTTTTAATACCCGAAATAAAAGGTATAGCTAACAATTTTTTGCCTAATTTTTTATACAAATTCAGAATATAAAGAGTTTCTGCCAGAGCTTCTTTTTTAGAGGCATGCACTGTATGACCTTCTTGCCATAAAATTTCTTTACTTCTTAAAAAAGGCTTAGTATTTTTTTCCCAACGAACCACACTACACCATTGATTAAATAATTTAGGCAAATCTCTATAAGAAGTAATAATATTAGAATAATATTGAGAAAAAATGACTTCCGAAGTCGGGCGAATAATCAATTTAGATGGTAATAATTGATTAGCAATCTTATCAATAATCAAAGTTTCAGGAGCGAAACCTTTAATATGATCTTTTTCTAACTGAAACAAATTTTCAGAAAAAAGCAAAGGAAAATAAACATTTTGATGATTACTTTTTTTTAAATAATTATTTAAAAATTTTTGTATCATTTCCCATAAAAAATAACCATTAGGTAAATAAATAAAAAAACCTGGTACATCAGAATAAGAAATCAATTCAGCCTTTAAACAAAGATCTGTATACCATTGACTAAAATCAATATCACGAAAATGAACCATTTTAACTAATTTTTTTTTCATATTTTATAACCTTTTATAAAAATAACCTTAAAAATAACTAAAATTATTAGATCATAATATCTATCTAATAACAAATTATATAAAATTAATAAATAAATTCATAAATATTTATATTTATTATTTATTATTGATTTTATTAAATAAATTGATTTAAAATCAATAACTAGATAAAAATAAAAACAAATAAACTTGTTAAAATTTATTCAATAACCTAGAAAATAATTTTATTTTATCTATATTTTCCCAACTAAATTTATAATTATCGATGCCAAAATGTCCATATTTAGCAGTTATACAGAAAATAGGTTTAGTTAAATTTAATTGATTACTAATACCTTGGGGACTTAAATCAAAATTATTATAAATTGTCTCAAGAATGAGATTATCATTAACTTTACTAGTATTAAAAGTATTAATAAATAAGCCGACAGGAAAATTTACTCCAATGACATAAGCTATTTGTAATTCGCATTTATCACAAAATACGGATAGATTAATTGCGTTTTATGCAGCGATTTATCTTTGCTGTTTTATTTACAATCAGCCCCCGTCCAAACCGGACAAGCAAGTTTCCAAGCATC
>NZ_MWKN01000015.1 GCF_002009625.1 Candidatus Phytoplasma citri | reverse complement strand
TTAAATCGGTTCATCAAAAAGAATAAAACTCTCTCTCAACCATTAACAAATGGCTAAGAGCTGGCTTCATGAAAGATGGAATCAAATACGAATCTTTATCAGTCTCTCCTCAAGGAGGAATTATTCCCCCCCTGCTAGCGAATGTATATTTACATGACATCGACCTGAAAATGGAGGAACTGATTAAAGAAGGAAAGCCAATTAGGAAGATTAACCCAGAATATAAGAAAGCATGGCTTAAAAACCAGCACCCTCCACTGATCAACCTAAACCTAAAGACAAGAGTCAAATACATCCGTTACGCTGATGATTTTATCATTGGTGTTAAAGGCGGAAAGGATTAAGACTCAAGTAGTCCAATGGCTAGAACAAGATTTAAAACTTACGATCAGTAAGGACAAATCAAAAATTGTCAAGGCCAGAAAAGGAACAAGGTTTTTATCCTACATGATTAAGGTAAACCCCACTAATAAAACTCGTATAAGGAAAACCACAAAGTTATATTCATCTATGTGATTATCAATAACTGAATTATTTTCAGATATACCATCATTATTATCCATTGCCATAACATAATAATTATTAGTTATAAATAATAGTCCTAAAAAAGTAAATAAATAAATAATTATTATTTGAAATTGATTTTTTAATTTAAACATTATTAATTGAATCTCCTTTTATTTTTTTTGAATTGTTAAATATGTACATAAAAATAAACTTTTTAACTTTAATTTTTGAAACTAGAAATAATATTTATGATATATAATTATTATATTCAATTTATTTTTTTTGTTAGCTATTTTTTATAAAATAAAATATTCACATTTAGATTTTTTATGATTATAATCAGATTTGTTTTACTTATAATATTTGTTATTTCTTCATTTTCTTTATCTTTAATTTCTTGAATTTCTTCATTAAATAAACCTTCCATGGCCATTACTTGATAGTTATTATTTTTTATTAAAAATAATCCTAAACCAATAAATAAAATAATATTAAATAATAGTAAATATTTTTTTAATTTAAATATTATATAAAAGTTCGTTTAATTTTTATTCCTTTTAGTTTTATTAAATCGAAAGTTATTAATTTTTTATAATAACCCCCCCCCATCAGAGCCGGCTTATTTTATTATATAATTTTTGATGTAATAAACTAAGTTATTTTGCTCCTTTTGGGTTTTTAAGCGGTCTTGGATTTTCTTTAATTCAAAAGCTCCGATATTTTTTTATTATCGAATTGTTGTTGATAATAGTCCCCCCCATTTCATCCATCAAAGTTATATCGGACTTTCATCATAGGACATTTTTTGTTATCATTATATCATTCTGCAATATTTTCGAATGTGGTTTCTTTTGGAATAGGGATCTTTTCTTTCAGTAATTTAATAATGTTTATTTTGATAAAGGGATAAAGTTTTTCTTTTTGGATTGAAGTGGAGATGAAAATGGGTTAATTTGAAGTTAGCATAGCTAACGAAAGACCCACCAAGATAATAGTCTTCGTCTTTATCTAAGAAGTTTTTAGGTCCTTGGTATTTAAAGATTAAATAATTGCCATCTGGAACTTTATTTTGTTGTTTTGCAAAATTGATATTTGAATATAAATGACTATCGTCTTTCATATCGAAAGAAGCTTCATTGAATCCGTCTAAACTGGTATGATTGTAAGTATCGCCATTTTTATTCCAACTATCGAAAGGATGACGGTCTTTGATGTAACAAACTAAGTTAGAGTTTTTTTGGGGGTTCCGATAAATTTTTAATGGTCATAAATTGAAAATAGACAATTTTGTCTTTGTTAGCAAGTTTGTTTTTAATAATAAGAAATAATAATTGTGAAAGCGAACGTAACCAAAGTAATAATCTTGTTTTTATTCTAAGAATTGTTTCGGAACTTTTTATTTCAAGATTAGACCAATATTAATTGGACTTTCGTGTTATTTTTTTGGAATTTTACATATAAATATAATTAACTGTCATCTTTTTTATAGTATATTGAATTTTGAATTCAGTTTTATCTTCAGATTTAGCTAAATATTAATTCATCCTTTCCATCAAGATTATCTCCTGGTAATTGGTTAATTTACTTGATATTTAATCCTCTTTAGCACTTTAATGATATTATCAATCTATTTATAATTTTATTATCAAATAAAATATTAAAATAAATTTTTTTTAAAAAATAAAATTACTTTTTTCATATCAAGATTTTTAGGTTTTAAATTTCCTTGCTTATTGGAAAACATAAAATTATCACAATACCAGTTTTTTAAATATTGATACATATCTAAAGATAATAAATCGTATAAATTATTTTGATTATCAACGGATAAGAAAGATTTAATAATTATATACCATGATATATTTTTATTATGAGGCATAAACCTTTTTAATTCCCATTGTAAACAACATTCTAAAATTACTAAAAAATTTGTATTAACGATTGTATAATTATGATTTTTAGCATAAAAATCATGAAAACTATTAACATAATGAATTCTTTGATGCATTTCTAAAACCCATTTATTAATAGACAAATTAAAATAATTACGACCTAAATCTAAAAAAGGTTGCATAGCTTTGTTTTTAATATTTTTGTTTAAACAATAATCATACATACCAAATTCTTTTCTTAAAGCACATAAAGAAATATCAGGGGCATACGGATACAATTCATAAGGTATTATTCTCATTTAAAATCCTTTTTAAATAATTCGATTTACAATTTGATATTATAAAAAGAAAATTAGACTTTTTTTAGGTTTATTTACCTAAATAATAAAATTTTTTTATGTCTAAATAAAAATGATTAATTAAAAAAATTTTTAATTTTATTTTTCGAAACGCTGAAATAGTTTATCTTTATTACCGACTAAAATTTTATTTTTGGTAATGCCGAAAAATTTTAAACTTTCAAAAGTATTTTCTTCTGATTGAATTTGATCTAAAATACATTTAGCTGTAGTTGGCAAAAAAGGTTGTAATAAAACACCAATAAAACGTAAAATTTCTATTGTATTATATAAACAATAATTTAATTTATCAATATCTTGAGACGAATTACTTTTAAATAATTCCCATGGTTTTATTAAATCAATATATTTATTACCATAACGTGCCAAATTCATAATATGTTCAATAGCTTCAGATATTTTAAAATCTTTCATACATAAACGAATTTTTGGTAAAACCGAAAGAGCACAATTTGATAATTTTAATCCTAATTCATTTTCAAAATTATTGACTTTAATAACTTTATTATCACAATATTTTTTTAACATACCTAGAGAACGACTTAATAAATTACCAATAGTATTTATCAAATCCGTATTATAACGTTCAAACATTAAATCATAAGTTAAACAACCATCAGAAACATATGGAATTTCATGTAAAACAAAATAACGAATAGCATCAATAGGAAAAATTTTATTTAAATCATCTACATAAACTACATTTTGAGTCGATTTAGACATTTTGCGATTATTAAATAAAATCCAAGGATGAATTAAAAATTGTTTAGGCAAAGGTAATTTTAAAGCAAATAAAAAACTCAAATAATAAATTAAATGAAATCTCACAATATCTTTACCTATAATTTGCAAATCAGGTGGCCAATATTTAACGAAATTTAAATCTTCATGCCAGAGTTGATCATCATTTGATTGCGGAAATTTTAATAAACCTGTAATATAATTGCTTAAAGCATCAAACCAAACATAAGTGATGTGTTCATTATCAAAAGGCAAAGGGATTCCCCATCTAAAAGAAGTTCTTGAAATTGATAAATCTGCCAAAGGTTCTTTTAATAAATTTAAAATTTCTTTTCTACGCGAAACTGGTTTAATTAAATCAGGATGATCTTTTAAATATTGCAATAAAATTGGTTGATATTTAGATAATTTAAAAAAATAAACTTCTTCTTTCATCCAAATCGGAGTTTCGCCACTAGGTAATTTATTATCAATTAAATCTTTATCGGAAACATAACTTTCCTCAGCGATAGAGTACCAGCCTTGATAAACTCCTAAATAAATATCTTTTTGTTGGAATAATTGATCTATAAATTTTTGAACATATTTCTTATGTTTTTCATCAGTAGTACGAATGAAATAATCATATTGAATATTAACAGAATCATAAATTTGTTTAATTTCATTAGAAATATAATCAACATATTCTTGATTAGACATTTTATGTATTAAAGCTTTATTTTCTATTTTTTGACCATGTTCATCTGTTCCTGTTTGAAAAAAAACAGAATATCCTTCCATTTTTTTAAAACGTGATATAGCATCTGCTAAAATAATCTCATAAACATTACCTATATGAGGCAAAGATGAAGTGTATACAATCGAAGTAGTAATAAAAAATTTATCTTTTGAAACCATATAAACTAATTTTAATTACTCCTTAAATTCTAATTTAACATTATTTTATCTGAAATTGATTATAAATTTGTTTTTTAGATATCTTACGTTCTCTAGATAAAAAACTCAAAGCTTCTTTCCGAGAATAACCTTGTTTCAGTAAAAGTAAAAAATGTTCTTCCAAAGTTAAATCTTGAAATGGTGACAAAAATTTGTTTTTATCAATAATGATTACATATTCACCTTTTAAGGATAGTTTTTCTTTTTCTTGCAAAATTTCATTAATATCTCCGCAAATAATAGTTTCAAATTTTTTAGTTAATTCTTTAGATAAATTAATATTCCTGTGAACATAAAGTTTTTGAATCAATAACAAAGTCTCTAACAAACGTAAAGGAGATTCGAAGAAAATTAAAGCTCCTTCGAAAAAACGATATTTTAATAAAATATTTTCTTTTTGTATTCTTTTTTTTGGAAAAAAACCTAAAAATAAAAAAGGTAAAGAGAAAGTAGAAATGCTAAAAGAAGTTGTAACAGCAGAAGCTCCCGGTAAAGGACATACGTAAAAACCTGATGCTTGTACTTCACGAACTAATAACAAACCTGGATCACTAATCAAAGGAGTGCCTGCATTACTAATAAGAGCTAAATCTTTATTTTGCCGCAATAAAGATAAAACTTGAGAAATTCTTTGTTTTTCGTTAAATTGATGTAATGACAATAAATTATTCTCGAATTTATAAAATTTCAAAATTTTATAAGCTTGACGAGTATCTTCGGCCAAAATACAATCTACTTGTTTTAAAATATTTAAAGCTCTAAAAGTTAAATCTGACATATTACCTATAGGAGTAGCAACTAAATATAAAGTAGATTTTTTCTCTTGAAAAGTTTTTTGAATGTATAACATAATTCATATCCATCATAATTATTATTTTTTTTTAATTTCTAAAATTAAAGCTAACCAACAAAATTTATTTTCCATTTTTAAACTTATAGGTTCTAAATCATTAAAAATTTTTAACCAATTTATAATTTCTATTTCCGATAAAGAAATTAAATTACCTATTTGAAACAAATATTTCGGAAAATTATGCTTAGTTTTGTGGTTTTTTTTATAAAATAATAAATCTATAAAAAAATTACTTAATATAAACAAAAAATCACTAAAAAAATACTCATAAATCATTAAATTAAATGTTTCATACAATAATTGATTAGAAAAAGATTTTTTTTGAAAATTTTCCAAAAAAATTAAAAAAAATTTTTTCAAATTAAAAAAATAATTTTTATTCAATAAATAAATTTCTTGTTTATTAACTTCTTTTAATAAATTCAATAATATTTTATCCAAAATATCTTTTTGCAAATCCAAAACATTCGAACAAGAATTTTGAGAATAAGGATACCAACATAAAAATTGTGATCTAGAAACAATAGTAGGTAAAACTAAATTACGATCTTCAGTGAATAAAATACCTAAAATATTTTCGTTTATAGGATTCTCTAAAAAATAAAGCAAACTATTAGCCGCATTATAACTAACCTTTTCTATAGATTCTATAACATAAATTTTTTTTTTTTGAATTAAAGAAGTTTGTGTAAAATAATTATACATTTCTAAAATTTGTTCTTTGCCAACAGAAAAATTTTTATCATCACGTAAATAATAAAAATTAGGATAACTATTTTCTATAATCATTTTTTTTAAAACATCAGGTTTAATATTATCTTTTTGCAAAAATTCATATACTAAATCTATAATTAATGATTTTTTCATTTGAGCATTCAAATTAGTTTCTATCAAATATAAATGAGATAATTTTTGATCACGCATTAACATTCTAAAATATTCTATTAAATAATTATTAGACATAATATTTATATATTTAATCTAAATAATTCACGTAATTTATTCAAAATAATTATATGAACTTCTTCAAAAGAAAGATTATTAGTATTAATTTTAAAAATTCTTTTTGGATATAAATGGCAAAGTTTTAAATAACCATCTCTAATTTGTTGGTGCCAAGATAGTTTTTGCGCGTCAAATCCTTCTAATTTAGATTTACTTCGATCATATAATCTTTTTAAAATTATTTCCGGTTCCAAATCTAAATAAAAAGTAATATCAGGCAATAATTTATAAGCTAAATAATTAATTTGCCGAATAAATTTAATACCTAATTTCCTCAAATAACCTTGATAAACAAAAGAAGAATCTAAATATCGATCACAAATAACAATATTATTATCTGATAAAGCTGGTTTGATAACTTGTTGAAGATGTTCTGTTCTATCTGCTGCGTATAATAAAGATTCTGTTACAAAATCAATTTTATTATGAGTATTAATTAAAATTTGTTTTATAGATTTAACTAAATTACAACCACCAGGTTCTCTAGTCATAATTACTGGATATCGCTTTTTAATAGTTTGAAATAAAGAAAAAACATGAGTTGTTTTGCCAACGCCATCTCCGCCTTCAAAAGAAATAAACATAATTTTTACCTTTAACTTCCGCATTAAAATAAAAAATAAATAAATTTTAACTAAAAATTACTGATTAAAATCTTAATTATAAATGATTAAAAATCAAACAAAAAAACTCCAACACAATAATAATAAATGAAAAAATAATATCAAATAATCAAGATAACTCATATAATAATAAGTTAATTTCGTTCGTGGAGCTCCTAAAACATAACCTCGCGATTCCATAGCATTAGCTAAAATCGAAGATTTTTGAAAAGAAAGAACAAAAATTGGTATTAATAAAGCAATAAAATAATAAATTTTTTTAAAAATATTTTGAGTATTTAAATCAATACCTCGAGAAGTTTGTGCTTTTATTATTTTTTTTGATTCCGATAATAAAAAAGGTATAAACATATAAATTAATGATAATAACATAGTTAAAGTTTCTAAAGGAAAATTAATTTTTTTAAGAGGTTTTAAAATAAATTCTAATCCATCGTTTATTTCCATAAAAGAAGTTGTCTCAGCAAATAAAGCAAAAACTAAAAAAATCATTAAAATACGTATAATAACAAAAAAAGTTTTCCATATATAATTTGAAGATAAAAATAATATTTGAGTTTCATTAATGAACCAATTTCGAGAAAAGAAAAAACGAGGTAATAAAAAAATTATTATCAGAAAAAAATAACTATAAAAACCATTTGCAAAATAATATTTAAAAATAAAAAATAATAAAGTAATTAAACACCAAATATAAAAGTTATTCCACATGAAAATTTTAATATCATCGCTTGATTTAGAAACAGTAGATAAATTCAAAATTAAACTCAATATAATTAACCAATTTAAATGTGAAAATTTCTTAAGCAATTTTACCCACGAATAATTAGTTTTTTGCAACAACCAAAATATTAAGAAAAAATTAACTATTAATATAATTATATAAAAAAAAATATTTATCAAGTCTTTATGTATAAAATTTAATGCAAAATTTAAACCTAAAATAATTTTTAACCAACAAAAAAAAATAAATATTTTAACAGCAGGATGAATTGAATATAAAAAAAAACTATTACGATATGATACTATATTATTTTTATCATTTGTTTTTATCATATCTTTCAATTCCGCCTGTATAAAATTTACGTAAATAAGCTAAAAATTCCTTTTCAGAATAAACCGGATGAAAAGGAATATCAAAAGATTTTTGCATTAATTTTAAAAGACTAAAAGTTTTAGGTTCATATAAATTAAATTTATGCAATTTAAAAGTTTTAAAAAAAAATTCTTTAGAATTATCAAAAATAATATGACCTTTTTCCATAAAAATAACACGAGTAGCATATTGAGCTACTAAATTCATATCATGAGTAATACAAATAATTGTTTTTTTTTCTACTTGATAAAGATCTTTAAAAATTTTCATTATATCTGTATAACCTTGAGCATCCAATCCTCTTGTTGGTTCATCTGCAATAATAATCTGAGGTTCCATAATCAAAATTCCTGCAATAGCAACTTTTCTTTGTTGACCTCCGGATAACTTAAAAGGAGAAATGTTCATAAAATTACTACTAATTCCGACTTTATTTAAGATTTTTATAGCTTTTATTTTTAATTCGTTAGAATTTTTATTAATATCACTTGTAAAAGCAAACAAAACGTCTTTTAAAACAGTAGATTCGAACAATTGATATTCAGGAAATTGAAAAATTAAACCTATTTTCCGCTTTATATTATTCAAAAATGCTGAAGAAGTTTTATAATTAATAATTTTATTAAAAATTTTTACTATACCTACTTCAGACAATAACAAACCATTCATTATTTGTACTAATGTAGATTTTCCTGAACCTGTAGGACCAACAATAGCAATAAATTCTTGATTCGGATTAATAGATAAATTAATTTTATTTAAAGCACAAATGCTATATTTATCATAAGAAAAACTTACATCTTTAAATTGTATTGCCATAAAAAATCCTTCAATTTAGACAAAATAATAGGTGGTTTTGATAAGCGATTAAAATCTTGTTGTAATCTATAATAAAGTTTCAAAAATAAAGGCAAATGGATAAAATTATTTTTTAAAAATATTTCATCTTTCATAAAATTAATAGGAATATCTTTTTTTAAAAGATTACCTTTTTGTAAAAAAATAATTTCATCACTTCGAAAGGCAAATTCCCAATCATGTGTAATAGTAATTAAAGTTATATTATTATTTTGATGAATATCTTCGATAAGATTATAAATTTCTTGGGTCCCTTGAGGATCTAAAAAGGATGTAGGTTCATCAAAAATTATAATTTTCGGTTCCATAACCAAAACAGATGCAATAGCTACTAGTTGTTTTTGACCTCCAGATAATTCTTGAGGATTACAATCCAATAAATGCAAAATATTCAACTTTTGAGCAATATTAAAAATCTTTTTTTCCATCACTTCACGAGATAAATTTTGATTTTCTAATCCAAAAGCAATATCATGTTTTACATCACAACCAATAAATTGATAATCTGGATTTTGAAAAATAATACCCATACGAGCACGTAATAAAAATAAATTTTCTTCTGTTAAAACAATATTATCAATAATAACTTTACCTTTTAAAATCGGTAATAAACCAACCAAAATTCTAGCTAAAGTAGATTTGCCTGAACCATTACCACCTATAATTGAAATCCATTTTCCAGAATTAATACAAAAATTTAAATTTTGTAAAATTTCAACATCTTTATAACTAAAATACAAATTTTCAACAACAATCATAATCTACCCTAAAAACTCTAATATTTTTGGTTTTATATTATATTTATAAATTTTAATTAAAATTAAAAATTAAATAGAATAAAATAACTTATAAATATTAATCAAAAATATAAAAATATTTAATTCAAACAAAACGAATAATAGCCATAGGAGCAGAATCACCACGACGAAATTCAGTTTTAATAATACGCGTATAACCGCTTAATCTATCATTATATTTAGGCGAAATTTCCTTAACTAACTTACGTAAAATTGTTTGATTATTACTAAATTTTTGATTAAAAAATAAATTTAAAGCTCTTCTGTGATTAGCTAAATTTGATGTTTTAGTCAAATTAATAACTTTATCCATCGTACGACGTAATTCTTGAGCTTTTGGTAAAGTGGTAGTTATTTGTTCAGATATTACTAAACTGGATACTAAATTTTTTAATAAAGATTTTTTTTGAGATTTATTACGTCTTAATTTGCTAAAACTCATAATAAAATAATTTTCCTCTTTCTTTGTATATTTTTATAATTTTATCCAAATTATTCTAATTTATTTAACATACCAAAATGCAAATCTAGATTCTTCATTTTTTCTTTAAGTTCTTCGAAAGATTTTTTTCCTAAACTACTTAATTTAGTAATTTCTTCTTCTTGATGACTAACTAATTCTCGAACAGTAAAAATTTTAGATTTTTTTAAACTATTCAATAATCTGACTGATAATTCTAATTGCTCAATTTTAAAATCTAATGCATGATTATGATGAGATTTTTCAGGCTCTTGAATAAAATTAATTTTTTGAGTTTCTTCTGATAATTCGACCAAAACAGCTAAATGATCTAATAAAATTTTAGCTGCTAAAGCTAAAGCTTTTTTAGGGGTAATAGCGCCATTAGTTTCAATTTCTAAAATTAATTCTTCTTTATTACCTAATTTGGATTCTACATGAAAAGTACTACGAACAATAGGAGTATATATAGAATCTATAGCGATAACACCAAATTCACCACGATTATAAATTTTATTTTCTTCAGATCCTTTGTAACCGATACCTCTACGAACAGTGACTTCCATTTTTAATTTTGCATTTGAACTTAAAGTTGCTATTACATGAGAAGGATTGATAATTTTAATTCCAGCAACAGGTTTAAAATCTGATGCTGTAACTTCCTTAGGACCTTTTACATCTATTTCCAATTTTTGTTCAAAATCTTCTATAGAATCATAATCAGAACTTAAAATTACTCCTTTTAAATTCAATAAAATAGTCATTACATCTTCAGTAATACCTTCTATAAAACTAAACTCATGTTTAACACCTTCAATTTTAACATTAACAATAGCAATCCCTGGCAAAGAAGAAAGTAAAATTCTTCTTAAAGGTGTTCCTAAAGTATTACCATAAGTAGAAGATAAGCATTGAATAATAAAAATACTACAATTAGAATTAGAATTTTCTTTTTCTTGAATTTGCATTATAGGTTTTAAAAATTGTAATTTTGTCATGTCAATATCCTTTTTATCCACGAGGACGTTTACGAGGTCTACAACCGTTATGAGGAACAGGGGTAGCTTCTTTAAAACATGAAACAAATAACCCCGCTTCTTTAAAAGCTAAAACAGTATCACGGCCAAGACCAATACCATTAAAACGTACTTCTACACTTTTAGCGCCATAAGTTTTAGTAGCTATTTCAGCAACACTTTTAGCCACTTGCTGAGCAGCAAATAAATTGCTTTTACGACTACCACGGAAACCTAAATTACCAGCACTTTTTTGTACAATAGTATTACCTTGCTCATCTGTAAAATTAATAATAGTATTATTAAAACTGGTTTTAATATGAATAATTCCTACAGGAATATTTTTTTTAACTTTTTTATCTTTTTTTGTTTGTTTTTTTGAAGACATAAATTAAATTATCCTCTTTTTTTGAGATTATTATTTTTTTTAACTGAATCTGACAAATTTACTTGCCGATTTTTTCTAGATGTTTTGGCGTTGTTACGGGTATTTTGCCCTCTTACTGGCAACCCTAAATTATGCCTTCTACCTCTATAAGAATTAATAGCTATTAAATTTTTGATATTCATTAAAGCAAGTTCTCTTCTGAGTAAACCTTTTTCATTTAATTTATTAATTTCTGTCCTAATAGCGGTTAATTGAGATTCTTGCAAATCTTTTACTCGAATATTACCATCAATATTAATGGATTGCAAAATTTTACGAGATGTTTTAATTCCTATACCATAAATATAAGTTAAACCAATTAAAATACTTTTAGTACCAGGAATATCTGCTCCTGCAATTCTTAACATTTAAAATATACTCCTTTCTGTATCAACCCTGTCTCTGATTATGACGACGTTTTTTTTTGTTAATAACAAATACTTTTTTATTACGTCGAACAATAATATCATCGGCACTACGTTTTTTTACAGATGCACGAACTTTCATAATTTTAAGATTCCTTTACAATTTATAACTTATAACGATAAACAATACGACCTATATCTTTGGAATCTGAACTAAATTCTACTTTCACTTTATCACCTAAAGAAATATGAATATTATTTTTACGTATTTTACCCGAAATACAAGCTATTATATTTTTTTTATTAGGTAATTCCAATTTAAATTTAGCTCCCGGCAATGTTCCGATAACTGAAGCATCTATACTTATTTTTTCCATATAATATCCCAAAAAAAACCCCCTTTATTACAAATTTATAATGTTAAAATTTCATAACCTTGAGAAGTAACTGCAATAGTATGTTCAAAATGAGCGCTCAAACTATTATCTTTGCTAACTGCTGTCCAACCGTCATAAAGTATTTGAACTTCTTTACTACCCAAAGTAAACATTGGTTCAATACAAAAAGTCATTCCTGGCACTAATACATAATCTTTTTCCACAAAATTAAAATTAAAAATATAAGGTTTTTCATGTAAAAATTTACCAATGCCATGACCAGAAAAACTTTCGATAATACCATAACCATTCAAACTACCAATTTTAAAAATAGCCTTCGAAATATCTGATATTCGATTACCCGGACGAACTTGCTCAATACCTTTATACAAAGCTTCTTGAGTATCTTTCAATAATTTAATAGTCTTATCAGGAATATTGCCTATAGCATATGTAAAAGCAGCATCTACAAAATAACCTTTATATTTAATTCCTAAATCTAGAGTTATAATATCACCATTTTTTAAAATTTGTTGATCAGAAGGTACTCCATGAACTATTGCATCGTTCACAGAAGTACAAATATGTCCTGGAAAACCATCATAATTTTTAAAAGCAGAAATCACTTCATACTCTTGCATAAATTTATTAGCCAAAAAATCTAACTTACCTGTGGATATACCTTCTTTTAAAAAAAAAATTAATTTTGTCTTAATTTGGGATAAAATTTTGCCTGCCATTTTCATTATAGCGATTTCATCTTTGTTTTTAACAGTGAACATAAAATAATTGATTCCATTTTATATATTTTAATAAATAAATTTTTATTTCTTAAAAGTAATAAAAATAATAATTAATAAAATTAAAATAATTTATTGTATAATTTATTCACATTAGTACTAGCTGTAATTTTTTGTACAATTTCAATAGCTACCCCCACTATAATTATAAGACTAGTTCCTCCTAAATTAAAAGTAGCAAAACGATTTA
Organism: Candidatus Phytoplasma citri; assembly: GCF_002009625.1. Taxonomy (GTDB): domain Bacteria; phylum Bacillota_I; class Bacilli_A; order Acholeplasmatales; family Acholeplasmataceae; genus Phytoplasma; species Phytoplasma citri. The sequence goes on along the minus strand of NZ_MWKN01000015.1, from coordinate 12,287 downwards.
ATTTGCTAAAGAAAATAAAATTAATTATATCAGGTAAAGCTGCTAATATTGTCAAAGAAAAAGCTCCCATAAGGGTAATTTTAAATAATTTTTTTGTAATTTTATAAACAGTCTCTTGTCCCGGTTTAACTCCATCCAAATAAGCATCTTGTTTAGATAAATGATTAGCAATGTCATAAGGATCTAACATTATAAAAACAGAAAAAAATGAGAATAACAAAATCAATAAAAGATAAACAAAAAAACCTAAACCTAAATAATAATATTGTGATTCTTGCAACTGAATAATAAATGTTTTAAAATAATTATCATTAGATAAAAAAGCACCTATAGTTGGAAAAATATTAAGAAAAGTATTAGCTAAAATAATAGGTAAAATCCCAGAAGTATTAATTTTTAAAGGGATATGATTTTGAATTGTATCATTTCGTTTGTATGTAGCATAACTAATAGGAATCTTCAAATAAGAAGAACATAAAATAATAGTGAAAATTAATAAAATTAAAAAAGATAATAAAACTAAAATTTTTTGACTTGTACTGAAAAATGCATCATTTGAAAATAAAGATTTAAAACTTTTAGATAAATTTTCACTTATACTTATAACTATAAAAATAGAAACTCCATTACCTATACCTTTATTCGTAATTAAATCTGATAACCAAATACAAATAAAAGAACCAACTACTAAAAAAAATACTACTTGCAAAACTAAAATTTTTTGTTGAGCCACATCAAAAAGTTGAGAGCGAATAATAGAAGCTAAACCTTGACCAAAAGCTATTATTAAAGTAAGCAATCTAGTAATAAAATTAATTTTATATTTTCCAATAGAACCTTGTTCATGCCATTCTTTTAAAAAGGGAAAAATTTTATTAGCAATTTGTATAATAATAGAAGCAGTAATATAAGGCATCACTCCTAAAGAAAGAAAATATATAGGCATAGAACTATTAAATATAGAAAGATCTCTTAATAATAATTTTTTTAATTGTGCAAATTGTAAAATATTAAGAGGTATAAAAGGGATGTATATGTTTAAACCAATTACATAAATAAAAATAATAAATAAAGTTAAAAAAATTTTATTTATAATATGTTTTTTATCTTTAATAAAATTTACTAACATGCTCATTAAAATTTACCTTTTTTATTTAATTTTATATAACTTGAATTTTTCCTCCAGATTTTATAATAGCCTCTTTTGCTTTTTTAGAAAATTTCACAGCTTGTACTATTAATCTTTTAGTTAAATTGCCTTTAGCTAAAATTTTAATTAAATCATTATTTTTTTTAATTTTGTTATGTTCCATTAATAATTCGGGAGTTATTAAAGTATCATTTTCAAATATTTCTAAATCTTCAAGATTAACTAAAGAATATTTTTTCTTATTAACATTATAAAAACCTTGTTTTGGGATACGTTGAAAAAAAGGAGTTTGACCGCCTTCAAAACCTGCACGTGTTTTTCCACCAGAACGAGCTAATTGTCCTTTATGACCACGACCACAAGTTTTACCTAATCCACTGCCTGGACCTCTACCTAAGCGCTTAATACTTTTACGCGCTTTATGCACAGGTTTTAATGAATTCAACATATAAACACTCTCCTCTCTTGTTTAATCCAAAATAATCTTTTTCAAAATTAAAAATTTTTATTAATTGAAATTAAATGCTTAATAATGTTTAACATCCCCTTTAATACAGCATTTTCTTCCTTAATAACTATTTGATTAATCTTTTTCAATCCTAATGCATGAGCTGTTTTTATTTGTTTAGGATTTCTTCCGATTAAACTTCTGCATAACTTAATTTGAATATTATTCATTTAGCAATTCCTCTAATACGATTTTGTAATGTAATGCCCCTAAGTTTTTCCACATCTTTTATATTTTTTAACTGTTTTAATCCGTTAACTGTAGCTCTTAAAACATTAATATGTGTACGTGAACCAAAAGTTTTTGTAATAATATCTGTAATACCTGCTAATTTAAAAATTGATCTTGCCGCCGTTCCTCCTGCTATAATACCTGTCCCTTTAGAAGCTGGTTTTAAAAAAAATTTAGTAGCTCCAAAACGACCTATAATTTCATGAGGAATAGTGGTACCATTCAAAGCAACGCAAAACAAATTTTTTTTAGCTTTTTCGACAGCTTTTTTGATAGCTTCTAACACTTCCTGCGCTTTACAAGAAGCAAATCCAACATTACCTTTTTGATCACCTACTACAACTAAAGCAGAAAAACGAAAGCGACGACCACCTTTAACAACTTTAACAATTTTACTAATTTTTACTATTTTCTCTTCTAATGAAGAAAATTTTTTTTTATTAGATAATTCTCTTTTCATAAATGTCTCCATTTTTTTAAATAACTGAACATATTATTAAAAATTTAAACCTTCTGCTCGAGCAGAATCGGCTAAAACTTTAATGCGACCATGATAAAGATATCCACCCCGATCAAAAACAACATTTTTAATACCTTTTGCCAAAGCTTTTTGAGCAATTATTTTGCCAATTTCTGAAGCTACTTTAGTATTAATAATATTATAATTAATATGTTTACTATGAACGCTACATAAAGTAATACCTAAATTATCATCAATAATTTGAACATAAAAATATCTATTAGAATAAGAGACATTTAAACGGGGTTTTTGTGAACTACCTACAATTTTTTTTCTTAAACGTAAATGACGTTTGCGTCTTAAAAGTTGAGAAGATTCTTTTTTAATCATAAACCGAATAAATTCCTTTTTTATTTTTTAGCACTTTTACCAGCTTTACGATGGATGTAACCGCCAACATAATATATTCCTGTCCCTTTATAAGGCTCTGGTTTCGCAAGAGATATTATTTTTGCGGCAAATTCACCTACTAATTGTTTATCAACGCCTTTAATAATTATTAAATTATTTTGTTTATTCACTTCTACTATCAAATTAGGTAAAATATTCATAATAATATCATGAGAATAACCTAATTTAAAAACTAATTTATCTTCTTCTACTGTACACGAATAACCTAAACCTGTAATTTTAAGTTCTTTAGAAAATAAATTTTTAACTCCTTGAACCATATTATTCAATAAAGCCCTAGTAGTGCCATGAATTTTTTTCATAAAATTATTATTATTAGGTCTTGTAATAGTAATAATATTATCTTTCTTAATAATACTTAAACAAGAATTAAATTGAAATTCTAATTTACCTTGTGAAGATGAAACTAAAACTTGATTATCTGGCTTAATTTCTACAACAACACCTTCCGGAATCGAAATAATTTTCCTTCCTACCCGTGACATAAATATTTCTCCTTCATTAAAATTACTACCAAATATAAGCTAATAAATGTCCTCCCACATTTAATGATGAAGCTTCATAATCAGTTAAAATACCTCGAGAAGTAGAAATTAAAGCTATTCCAAAACCATTTCTTACTTTAGGAATCTCTTGAACTGAAACATACTTAGAAACTCTTTTTAATCCTTTAATTACACTTTCTTTAGTTTCTTTATTATATTTTAGATAAATAATAATCTTATTAAGTTTTTTATCTATATTAAAATTAATAATAAATCCTTCTTTTTTAAGTACTTCTAACATTCTAATTTTTAAATTCGAACAAGGTACGCAAACTTCATCATATTTCATTGCATTAGCATTTCTAATTCTTGTTAATAAATCAGCAATAGTATCTGTCATTACCATAATTTTATAACTGTACTTCCTTTTATATTTACCAACTCATTTTTATAATACCGGGAATTTCACCTTTATTCGCTAATAAACGAAAATTAATACGAGATAAACCAAATTTTCGCATATAACCCCTAGCTCTACCATCAATTTTATCTATATTTTTGCAACGAACAATAGAAGAATTGACAGGTAATTTAGCTAAACTTTGATAATCTTTTTTTTGTTTTAATTCTGCTCTTATACGAGAATATTTTAAAAATATTTCTTTTTGTTTTAAATTTTTAATAATTTTAGATTTCTTAGCCATTTACATTAACTCCTATTTTTATTTTATCCTTTTAAAAGGCATTCCATAAAAATCTAATAATTTTTTAGCTTGTTGATCGTTAGAAGCTGTAGTAACTATACAAATATCCATGCCAAAATTTCTTTTTACTTGATCCAAACTAATTTCCGGAAAAATAATTTGTTCTTTGATTCCTAAATTATAATTACCTTTACCATCGAAAGATTTTAAGGAAAGTCCCGAAAAATCTTTAATTCTCGCCAAAACAATATGAATCAATTTATTTAAAAAAAACTCTTTTCTATGACTTCGCAAAGTTACTTTTAAACCAATTATTTCTTTAGTTCGTAATTTAAAATTAGAAATAGATTTTTTGGCTTCGGTATTAATAGGAATTTGACCACTAATTAAAGCTAATTGTTGGCGACAATCAGCTAAAAATTTAGCATCTGAAGCAGCTTTTCCAAGACCTACATTAATCACGATTTTTTCTATCTTAGGGACTTGCATAATAGAATGAACATTAAAAATTTCTTTTAAAGCTAAAAAAGTATTATTTTTTGTATAATTATTATTTTTATTAATTTCCATATTATTTAACCTTTTTTATTCAAGTAATAATTGCTAAACCTGTTTTTTTAGAATAACGAACTTTTTTATCTGAATCAAAACGAAATCCTACACGAGTGGGAATTTTTAAATCCGGATCGATTAGAGCCACATTTGAAACGTGAATAGGCATTTCTTCTTTAATAATTTGACCTTTTTGGTCATTATCATTGGCAGAAGTTTTATGTTTAATAGCAATATTTACACCTTCCACTAAAACCCTTTGCTCTTTAAAAAAAACTTTTATAACTTTTCCTGTACGAAATACTTTTTTTTGACTATTAGGATCTATAACATAACGATCTTTACCAGAAATAATAGCTACTGTGTCACCTTTTTTTATACGCATTTATAACAACCTCATATCACTAAAACTTCTTCTGCTAAAGATATAAATTTAGAAAAATTATTTTTTTGAAAATTTTGATTTCTAATAGCAGGTCCAAAAATTCTAGTTCCTCTCGGAGTCATATCATCTTTAACCATAACAACTGCATTATCATCAAATTTAATATAACTACCATTTTTGCTTTTAAAACCATATTTGGTTCTTAAAATAAGAGCTTTAGAAATACTACCTTTTTTAATTAAACTAGTAGTAGTAGTTTTTTTAACAGAAACCGTAACTAAATCACCAATGTAAGCATAACGTTTACCAGTATCCCCTGGGATACCAATCACTAAAACTTCTTTAGCTCCACTGTTATCTGAAACTTTTAAACGTGTATTAACTTGAATCATAAATCAGACACCTTCGTAACAGAACGTAAAATTTTTACTAAACGAAATCTTTTTAATTTTGATAAAGGACGAGTTTCTTCGATGGAAACCATATCACCTATTTTAGCATCTTCATTAGGATCATGAACATAAAATTTACTAATTTTTTTGACACTTTTTCCATATAATGAATCCTGTTTATCATATTTAACAGCTACAGTTATAGTTTTAGACATTTTATCAGACACAACCATACCTGAAAGTTTTTTTCTCACATTACGCATTTATATTTTAATCCTCCTTGTTAACATTAAATATCATTTAATAATATATTAAAAATAAATTGTTTAATACAAGTTATATCAAAAAATGTAAAAGTAATAATATAATAAATTTAGAAATAATAATATTATATCGAAAACAAATTTATAAATAATTAATACAAAAAGAATTTTTCTTCAATTTTAAAAATTATAAAGAACTAAATATATTCTAAAATTTCTAATGTTTTAAACCATATCTAATTTTTTAAATATTTTTTAATTTTAAATAAACAGTGCTGATTTATTTTATCACGTTATTATGTCTTTTTTATCTTTTAATTTAAAATATCCTAATAATATTTAATTAATATTTATTTTTATTATTAATTTTATTATTATTTTTTTTAAGCTTGTATATTTTAAACTTATAAAAATTTAAATAATAACTATTAGGATAAAATTTATTTATTTTTTTGTTCCCGAATAACAGTTTTTAAACGGGCAATATTTTTACGAATTTTACGTATTACAGAAGTATCTTTTAATTTTGATAATCCTGATTGAAAATGTTTTTCAAAATATTCTTTTTGAAAAGATTCAAGCTTTTTAAAAATTTCATCCATTCCCATTTTACGAATTTCATTAATTTTCATATTAGTTCCCCTTTTGCAACAATTTTAGTTTTAATAGGAAGTTTATGTGAAGCTAATCTTAAAGCTTCTTTTTCAAATTTTTCTATATTATTTAAATCGCGAACTTCAAACATCACAGTACCACGTTTAACAACAGCTACCCAATTAACTACGTTACCTTTACCAGAACCCATTCGAACTAATTTTTTTTCAGTAATTGGCAAATTAGGAAAAATATTAATAAACACTTTACCTTCTCTTTTTAAATGACGAGTCATAGCTATACGAGCAGCTTCAATTTGTCGATTACTAATCCAATGGCCTTGTTGAGCTACTAAACCATAGTTACCATTCAAAATTCTAGTTTGACCTTTGGCTTTTCCTTCGTAACTTAAACGATGTAAACGACGATATTTAGTTTTTTTCGGCATTAACATAAAAAATTACCTCTTTTATTTAAGATGATTATTAGATTATAAATAACTTATTAAAAAATTATTTATTTTGCTGAATTTTCTGCTTTTGCATTAGATATATTTTCGTGAGATATTTTTTTAGAACTTTCTTGATAATCTTGAGTAGCATAATTACCATCACAAACCCAAACTTTAACACCTAAAACTCCATGAATAGTTTTAGCAGCAACGTATGCATAATCAATTTTAGAACGAAAAGTTCCTAAGGGCAAAATACCTTTAATAGTAGTTTCTGTTCTAGCGATTTCAGCCCCACTTAAACGACCTTTAAGGCTAATTTTAATCCCCTTAACTCCTGCTTTTAAAGCTTTTTGAATATACATCTTTTTAACAGCTCTAAAAAAAGCTCTTTGTTGTAATTGTGCAGCTATATTTTGGGCTATTAAAGAAGCTACTTTATCAGGATTTTTAACTTCAATAACATTAATATTAATATTCTTTTTAATTAATTTATATATTTCTTGAACTAATTTATTTTTTTCTTTATTATCAGCACCTATAACAACTCCTATTTTTGGAGTATGCAAAAAAATTTCAATATTTTCTTCATTATCTTTTTTAAAACGTTGAATTTCCACACGAGCAATAGTTCCCAAAGGATAATAATTATTAATAAATTTTCTAAGATTATAATCTTCATGAATTAACAAAGGCACTTTTTTATCTTCTGAATACCAATTAGATGCCCAATTACGAAGCAATGATAATCTTAAAACAATAGGACTACTCTTTTGACCCATTAAATGCTACCTTTCTTTCTGATTCTATTTTTGTTGAGCTAAAAAAATAGTAATATGACTAGTATTTTTTTGAATTTGATTACTTCTACCTTTAGCTCTAGGTAATAAGCGTTTCATTCTAACACCTTGATTAACAAAAATTTTCTTAACATATAAATTATTAATATTAAAATTAAAATTATTAACAGCATTAGAAACGGCACTTTTTAATAATTTTGAAACTACTATAGAAGCAGCTTTGCGAGTAAATTCCAAAATAGCTTGAGCTTCTTCAATATTTTTATAACGAATTAAGTCAATAACTAAACGTACTTTTCTAGGAGCTATCGGAACTCGCTTAGCGATAGCTTTTACATCATTGTTCAACATTTTATAAATTTTCTCGCTTTCCTAGAATTTTATTTTTTTTGCGAACTTTTATCTTTTTTAACATGTACTACATATTTACGAGTAAAAGCAAAAGAACCTAATTTATAGCCTACCATATCTTCGGTAATAAATAAATCTGTAAAATCTTTTCCATTATGTACAGAAATCTTATAACCAACAAATTCAGGTATTATACTAGTATCACGAGAATAAGTTTTTATAGTTTTTTTAATTTTTTGTTTTTCTTGTTGCATCACTTTAGATAATAAATTATGATCGGCGAAAAAACCTTTTTTAATAGAACGGCTCATGATTTGCTATTATGCTCCTTATTTTTTACGACGTTTTAAAATTAAACTTGTAGATTTTTTATTTTTTTTACGTGTTTTGATACCACGATCAGGTTTACCAGTATAACTTCTAGAAGAAACATATCCAATAGGGCTACGACCTTCTCCACCACCATGAGCATGATCATTAGGATTCATAGCAGTACCTCTAACTTTAGGTCTTTTATTTAAATAACGAGATCTTCCTGCTTTGCCATTTCGAATTAATTTATAAGTATCATTTCCTATAGCACCTATAGTAGCTCTACAAGTAGCTAAAACTTTACGAATTTCTCCTGAAGGTAAAGTTAAAACAACATATTTATCTTCACGCGATACAATAGTAGCGCAAGAACCAGCTCCACGAGCCAATTGTCCACCTTTACCAGGTTTTAATTCTACATTGCTTACAACTGAACCAATAGGAAGATTTTTGAGAGGTAAAACATTTCCTACCTTAATCTCCGAACCTAAACCGGATGAAACATAACTACCAACATTTAATCCTTTTAAAGATAAAATATATCTTTTTTCGCCATCTCGATAATGAATCAAAGAAATATAAGCATTTCTTTTAGGGTCGTATTCAATAGTAGCAACTTTACCTAAAATTCCATCTTTATCTCTTTTAAAATCTATAAGACGAATTTTTTGTTTTGCTCCGCCCCCATGACCTCTAACGGTAATGACACCTCGATTATTGCGTCCTCCTGTATTATTTTTAAAAAATAATAACTTTTTTTCTGGTTTAGAGGTAGTAAGTTCAGAAAAACTTTGCAATTGCATATTTCTATGGCCATTAGAGGTAGGTTTGTATTTTTTGATAGACATAATTAACCTATTTTCCTTTAATTTATTTCATATAATTTAAAAAAATTTTGTAATTGATAAAATTTAAAATCATTTAATTTCGCTAAAATCACTAATCCTTTGTCCCGGAACAACCTTTACAATAGCCTTTTTATAAGCCGAAGTGTAACCTGAATATTTACCTTTTCTTTTAAATTTTGGCAAAACATTAATAATATTAACAGACATAACATTTACTTTGAAAATATATTCTATAGCTTTTCGAATTTCTATTTTATTAATATTTTTTTCAACTTTAAAAAAATATTTATTATGCAATTCCATCTGTTTATTAGTTGCTTCAGTGATTATAGGATCTTTAATATATTTATAATATTTATTCATTAACAACTTTTCCTTCCAAATAATTAATTGCTTGACGAGTAATCATTAAGTATTTTGCTTGAAAAATTTGATAAACACTAAAATGAGTCACACTTTCTAACATTACTTGAGATAAGTTATTAGTAGATTTAATTAAATACTCAGTTAATTCAGGAACTACAATTAAAATTTTATGTTTTAAATTGATTTTTAATTCAGTTAATAATTTAGTAAATTCTTTAGTTTTAGAATTTTTTAAATCTAAAGAATCTAAAATGATTAAAGTATTATTTTTCAAATGCCAAGATAAAGCCGAATAAAAAGCTATTTTTCTAACTTTAGCATTAATTTTAAAATGATAATCTCTTTTTTGCAAAGCAAAAGCATGTCCTCCACCTCGCCAAATAGGAGAACGAATAGTTCCTTGACGCGATCTACCCGTTCCTTTTTGAGCCCAAGGTTTACGACCTCCTCCTGAAACTTCAGCACGATTTTTAGTTTTATGATTACCCAACCTTTTAGCAGCTCTTTGTTGATTAATTACATCATAAATTGCTTGTTGATGCAATTTAACTCCAAAAATTTTATTAGATAAAATTATTTCATCACATGGTTGACCATGTATATTAATCACGTTACACTTAAGCATGAGATATAGCCTCTTTATTAATTTTTTTAACGGCTGTTTTAATCATCACAAAACCTTTGTTAGGTCCAGGGATGCTGCCTTTAATTAAAATAACATCTTTATCTGATATTACCGATATAATTTTCAAATTCTGAATAGTCACTTTTTGAAAACCCATTTGACTAGGTAAATGCTTTCCTTTTTGATTACCTTTAATAGGGCCATTAGAACCTGGTCTACGATGAAATCGCGAACCGTGACTTTTCGGACCAATAGTTTGATTATATTTTTTAATAACTCCCGCAAAACCTTTACCTTTGCTAACTCCCGTTACATCTATAAAATCTCCAGAATTAAAAATATTAATATCTAAAATTTGTCCTGGTTTTAATTCTGATAATTTATTTGAGTTGTTATGATTAAAAGAAATCTCACGTACAAAAAATTTAGGGGAAGAATTATATTTATTAAAATGACCTTTAAGTGGTTTTGTCATATTTTTTTCTTTTTTAGTTGCAAAAGCTAATTGTGTCGCTTGATAACCATCTTTTTCTATTTTTTTTTGTTGCACAACAACATTATTAGCGACATGAACAATAGTAACAGGAATTACTAAACCTTGATCATGATCAAAGAACTGAGTCATACCTATTTTTCGTCCTAAAATTCCTTTAGACATGTTAAACAATATCTCCTTTTAAAATAATAATAAAATATAAAAATATTAAATATACATATAAAAAAATTAAAATTAATTTAAATTATTATATTATTGTTTAATACTAATATCAACTGATTTAGGAACATTAATACGCGTTAATGCATCAATAGTTTTAGCATTAGGATTAATAATTTGAATTAAACGTTTATGTGTAAAACGGCCAAATTGTTCTCGACTATCTTTATGAACAAAAGTAGAACGCAAAACAGTAAATATTTCTTTACGAGTAGGCAATGGTATAGGTCCTTTAATTTCGGCTCCAGTAGCAACAATACTATCAATAATCTTTTTAACAGTTGATTCTAACATTTTAAAATCATAAGTTTTTAAACAAATTTGAAAAATTTCTGACTTTTTTTTCATCCCTTAGATTACCTTTCCTATTTTAGGATAAATAAAATATTTATTTGATATTTACATATATAAATTTTTAATTTTTGTTAAATATAACAGCATATATAAAAAAATTTTATTAACATAAAATAATAATTTAATTTATTGTAAAAATCCTTAAATTAAAAAATAAAATATTTTATATTATTCCGAAATTACCTCAAATAATATAAAATATTCACAGAATATACACATTTATCATTATATCATAAAAAAATATATCTATTTATATCAACAAAAAAATTTTCTAATAAAAATATAATTTTTGACAAAAATATAAAAAATATTATTTTCATATATTTTTGATAGCTATTCTGAGTTTAGCCGAATGACTACAAGAATTAAACTCTTGTTCTTCATAAGAAGGGCGCATAACCTTTTTATTTATAATTCTCAAGGCAGGAGTTGGCAAATCTTTATTTTGAACAGGTAAACTAGACCACACTAAATCATAAGAACTATTTTTTTTAAAAAACTTTTTTACTACACGATCTTCCAAAGAATTAAAACTAATTACTAATATAATTCCATCTTTTTTTAATAATTTTAAACTTTGTTCTAAAGCTAATTGTAGACATTTTAATTCTTGATTAACTTCTATGCGCAAAGCTTGAAAAACTCTTTTAGCACTATGTCCGCGATTATTACGAAAATTTTTAAATTTATCAGTAATTTTAACTAAATCAAAAGTCGTATATAATGGTCTATTTTTAATAATTTCTTTAGCAATCATACGAGATTTTGGTTCTTCGCCATAAATTTGAAAAATCTTTTGCAATTCTTCTAAAGAATAGTTATTTAAAATATATTGAGCAGTAATAGGATTACTACAATTCATTCTCATATCTAAAAAATTATTACGTAAATAACTAAAACCTCTCGTATTATCATTAATTTGTAATGATGATAATCCTAAATCAAAAACAATACCATTAATCATATTTACTTTACGTGCTAATAATTCATCATATAAACAAGCAAAATTTTTATTTATTAAAAAAATATTTTGATAATTAATAAACCTTTGTTGACATTGTTTAATAGCTTTAATATCTTGATCAAATGAGTATAAAATGCCACTAGTTAATTTATTCAAGATAGCATGGCTATGACCACCTGCACCTAAAGTAGCATCAACATAAAATACGGATAGATTAATTGCGTTTTATGCAGCGATTTGTATTTGCTGTTTTATTTACAATCAGCCCCCGTCCAAACCGGACAAGCAAGTTTCCAAGCACAACGC
>NZ_MWKN01000014.1 GCF_002009625.1 Candidatus Phytoplasma citri | reverse complement strand
TCAAAATTGACTTAAAAGGTTACTTCGATACCATCAATCATGAAATTCTCATGCGAACCTTAAATCGGTTCATCAAAAAGAATAAAACTCTCTCAACCATTAACAAATGGCTAAGAGCTGGCTTCATGAAAGATGGGATCAAATACGAATCTTTATCAGGCTCTCCTCAAGGAGGAATTATTTCCCCCTTATTGGCGAATGTATATCTACATTACATGGACCTGAAAATGGAGGAACTGATTAAAGAAGGAAAACCAATTAAGAAGAAAAACCCAGAATACGGAAAAGCGTGGTCTAAAAACCAAC
>NZ_MWKN01000013.1 GCF_002009625.1 Candidatus Phytoplasma citri | reverse complement strand
GCTAATTGAAAAGCAATTTTGGGGATTTTTTCGTTGTTGGGAGATATTGTTTTTCTAAATCATGGCTCAAACGGCCGATTAATTGAACTTTGTTTAACATCATTTATGGCTCTTTCGATATATTTTTTTTAATTTTTTGATTGCTTTCTCTTTTATATTTGTTACTTGTCTTAAAGTTAAATTTAGTTGTTCAGCAATTTCGGTGTTGGTATAACAGCTTTGGTAATTTTCATGGATATTGCCTAAAGGAATCCCAAAACTTAAATGAATAATTTGGAATTCGGTGGCACTTAATTTCTTTTTCATTTTTTTTAAAAAAAGTTTCTGATGAACTTGTTTTAACCAGTGTTGATGCGGTGTTAATAATAGCGATGTTAAAGGATAATGATCTACCCAACTAACTAAAGTAATTGATTTAGTCATTTTTCGAATGGCTGCGGAAATCGCTTTCCGAAGATGGGGTTTCGCATAAGCTAAAAAATCATAACCTAAATCTTGATAATGATCGAGAGCTTTACTTAAACCACTAATCTCTTCTTGTTCTAAATCGGCTCGATTTAAACAACGCGGATAATATTTAAATTGATAAACTAGTTTTTTGACTAAAGGTAAATGTAATATTATTAATTGTTCGCGTAACTTAAAATTACTTTTATCTTTTAAAAAAAGTAAAAATAATGTTTTTCGATTCATGAGTCCCCCTTTCTAAAAATATTTTAGAAAAGCTGAAGTTTCA
>NZ_MWKN01000012.1 GCF_002009625.1 Candidatus Phytoplasma citri | reverse complement strand
ACACCAATTTATGCTTCAGAAGCAAGAATAAATATTTTAAGAAATATTCAAGCAAGAATAAATCAAAATCAAAGACAAATAAATATCATTAGAAATCAAATACAAAATAATCAAAACCCATCAAATAATCTTAGAAGAAATTAAAAAATTAAATTTTTTTCATCAAAAACCAAGACCCTTCAAGGTCTTTCTTTATTTCGCAACACACAAAATTGGAAAGGAAACAAACACCATGTTCATTCGAAAAACTTTCAATCTTTATCTAGTAATTTCATATTTTTCATCATCACTCTAATTTTAATTTATTCCAATCATCACCATTTATTATGTCATTAAATTTTATCTTTACACGGTTAAAGTTAGTATAAACCAATTAAAAAAAAGAATAATAGTTCAATTTTACCAATATTTAACCGCCAAGCAAATGAATCATCATGTGGCATCTTTATAATTCTTGGTTAATAAAAGTAAACCATCTGCTTCATCGAATAAGTAGTTCTTTCTTAACTTACCAAAATCAATGGTTAAATTTAGTTTTATTCACAATTATTTTATTATTTCTTCCCCATTTATTATCTTTAATTTATTTTATCCTTAAAGTTTTTTATCACCTTTTTTGTTTCTTTTATTATTTAGGAAAATATCTGTTATTATTATTGAAAAAAATTTTTAATCCTTGATTGGTTATTTTTTGGTTCCTTTGTTAATTAGTTATGATTAAAAAGGTAAATTATCTTGTAATTTATTGTCTAAAGGTTTATTATCTAAAAAGATGACATTTTGGAGAATAACTTTCGTCGTGGTTCTTATTTGTCCTTCGTGATTTTTATATTTTTGGATCGATAAACTCCCTTCGATATATACTTTGGAACCTTTATGTAAATATTGACTCATGTTTTCCACTAGTTTTCGAAACGCGACACAAGGGATAAATTGAGCTTGCTCTTTGTGATTAACGGCTAATTGAAAAGCAATTTTGG
>NZ_MWKN01000011.1 GCF_002009625.1 Candidatus Phytoplasma citri | reverse complement strand
AATTTGAACATATTAATTAAATTCCCTTTCTTTTTTACTACTTAAATTTTAATATAATTGAAGAAAAAAACCTAATTCAAATTTAGAGGATGCAAAAGAAATTTTAAAATTAGAACAAAAATACATTCAAATAAAAGAAAAAATCTGAAATTAACAAAAATATTTCACAAAAAAATTAAAAAAATATTCATAGTAAAATTGTTCAAAATTAAATACAAATAAAAATTATTAGAAAAACAAATACAAAACTATTAAAATATACAAAAGCAGATGTAATAAACTAATTTGTCTCGAAAACTACTATAAGCGAACGAATTTAAAATCTATAAATATAATAATTATTTATTAATAGTTTATTGATTAACGAACCTGGAATCTTATAATTAACAAAATGGTTAATTCTTCTAAATAACCAAGATTTTAATTATTTTTTATTATATTTATAATTTTTTAACTTTGCAATAACTTTACAATATTTTTGATTTGTATTTGGATTAAGTAGAAATGAAATATAAATGAAATAAAATTATTTTTATAAAAATATATAAAATATAGCAAGCAAATTTAAATTTTTCTCAATACTTAATAATAAAAATAAAAAAGTATTAAAAAAATTAATATTTTTAAATATGAAAAAATAATTTAAAATCTAAAAAAATAACAAAAATTAATGAACATTTATGTAAATTTCAAAAAATAATAAATAATGTAATACAATTATGAAAATAAATATAATAAAAATTAAATAAAATTTAAAAAATTTTTTAATTAATTGATAAATTCTAATTAAATAATTTTCATTTTCGCTCAAAAAGAAGAACTTTATCTTTTAGCCCAAATAAACCTAATAAAAATAAAGGAAGATTTAATTAATAATGATCAAAATAAAAAATAATTTATTATTCTTATTGAATATATTTTTTGTTTTTGCTTTCTTAGGATTATTTTTAATGAATAATAATCATAAAGTTATGGCAATGGAAAATAATTATAAAAACAAATCAAAAAAAGATATCGCTATATAGAAGAAGCAATAGATAAATTAGAAGAAAGTGTTAAATAATTCACAAAAAAAGAATTCAAATTAATTTGAATAAATTAACCAAATTATTATCTAATGACAAAAAAAGAAATATATCAACTCAAAATATTACATCAACTTCACAACCTCATAAAAAGCAAAAATAACTATTCGTTATCAACAGGGCGCCAAAAGCGCCATAAAT
>NZ_MWKN01000010.1 GCF_002009625.1 Candidatus Phytoplasma citri | reverse complement strand
TTATCATCATTCACTCATCATTCACTCATCATTTGTCTTTTAAAATAACCTAGTTCAACATTAACTCCTCGAAGGAGTGATACTTTATATATTTATATCGATAATGATAATGATATCGATATTTGATATTATCGATAATCATTTTTGATCATTATCGTTATCGATATCATAAAAATCCTTTGCGTTAAGAAAATAATTTGGTTCTTTTAATTATATTAATTTTAAATTTATTTTAATTTTTAAGTCAATAACCTTGCCAGGGTTGTAGAGAGATGTATATAAGGTAATTGTGTTTTAATTTATTTAAATTATTAATTTAATTTAAATTTTTGAGTTAATAACCTTTCCAAGGTTTATTATTCTATATTTAATAAAAAGATAAATAAACTGAAGCTCTTAAAATCTTTCCGAGTTATAATAGGAAATATATTTAAAAATAATTGGTAAAGATAATTGGTCTTAAGATGCAAAAATTAAAACAAAAAATCGAATTATTACAAAAAATGATGGAAAAAATTAAAAAAATTGATAAAAAGATGGTTTTTTATTTGGTTAACCAATTCCAACAAACTCTCAATTTAACCACCATTTTACAAACCATCCAAATTAACCGAAGTACTTATTATTGGTTAAAAATCCAAAATAAACTAAAGGAAAAAGAAAAAAAATATTTGTTACAACAAAAACGAATTAAAGCTTTATGTTTAAACTATCAATATTTTTATGGACATCGCAAAATCAC
>NZ_MWKN01000009.1 GCF_002009625.1 Candidatus Phytoplasma citri | reverse complement strand
TCATCCTGGAGTTTTTCAATTTTATCTTGATTACCTTTTCTATCATTTTGTTTTAAATTATTAATTTCTTGTTCTTTAACAGCTTTTTCTTTTTCTAATGAACTTTTTTGTGGCTTTAAAGATTCTATTTGTGGCTGAAGAGAATTTAATTGTGATTGGTATTCATCGCATTTTTTTTGTTCTTCATCTACCCCTTTTTTTTGCTCTTTTAAGAAATCCAATGATAATTTCCAACTCTTTTTTAATTCCGCATTTTTTTCTTGTTCTTCAGAAGATAAATCAAGTGGTAAGACAGCAGGATGATCAGCTTCTTGAAACAGATAAGTTTTAATTTGTTCAAAACGACTAGCCGTTGTTTTAATTTTCGGTTGGGAAGTTTCTGAAGAACGTTTTGGTCTGGTAAAAATTGATTTGTCTATTTCAGATGCTTCAGAATCGAATGTTTCTTTTTCTGATTCTGAAAAAGATAAAGGTTTTTGTGGCGAAGCAACATAATGACGATTTTTATTAATCATATTAATCATAATAATAATTATTATTCCCATGAATAAAATAACCATTATTTCAATAAAATATTTTTTAAAAAAGTTTTTTTGATTCACGAATTTCTGAACCTTTCCGATAATAAAGAGATATTATTATCAAATTTAGAAATTTGAATATATCGCTATTATATCACTTTAAAAAATAAATATTGAAAGAAAATAATGATGAAATCAATTTTCATCATTATTTATTGATAATTGGTTGATAGAATTTGGCATATTTTTTGTTTTTTGTTGTTCTATGAAACGTTGTTGAGCGCGAGCGTAACTGGGATTTTTTTGTTTTAATTCTTCTTTTGTGGCATTTATTTTTTCATTTTTATTTGTTAATTCTTCTTTTAATTTATATTTTGTTTCAGATAATTTAGAAGTTTTTGAAACTTTATTTTGTTCTCGAATTAATTCTTTGACAATCTTATCATATTCATTAACCCAAGATAGAAATTCTGTGTTTATATTTTCATTTATTTTGGTGGGTTTCATGAACTCCAAAACCTACCTTGGCCATTGTTCCTGCGACTTTTTTTGTAACCCCACCACTTATCACTCTTAACATGCCACGACCCCCAAAGGCGTCCATATAAAGTTCAGCTCTTCCTAAAAGGGCGTCGCGGAGATTACCAAAACTAAATTCATGTCTTTTATCCCAATCATCTAAAGCGGTTCTAGAGGCTTCCGCCCCAGTACGTAAAATTTTTAATTGTTCTTGTTCCATACCAATCAATGCTATTTTTTTCTCGATTTCGTCAATGTTTTTTTTGGATTTCGGCACGGCGTTCTTCTTTGGTTTTGATGAAGTCGAATATTCCTTTTTCATCATCATTTAAAATTTGATATTCTTTTTCTAATC
>NZ_MWKN01000008.1 GCF_002009625.1 Candidatus Phytoplasma citri | reverse complement strand
ACGTAAATAATCTATCCCTATAAAATATCGAAATCAAAATTGCGCAAAATAAGTGGTTATATCAAATTCGATATAATTTAAACAAATTTCTGATATTTTATTCTTGAATATGAAATATAAAATATGGAGAAAATTTGCGTATTTTTTATTTGAGATTAATTTTTGAATATAAAATTAAAATGCTAAATTATTTACTCTACTTAATTATTAAAAAAATTATATAAATTTAATAATTAAGAATTTAATAATTTTTAAATCAAAATATTAACTATATAAATCTTTTAAATAGTGTTTTTTAATTTTTTTTATTTTTAGAATAATATTTTTAGTTTTAATTTGATTAAATATTCCGAGATCTTTTTTGTAAATGAAATTAATTTTAAGTAAAATCGAAATATAGAAATATATTTTTCAATACAAATCAATAAAATTTCTCATTGTAAATTAAAAAAATAATTTAGATATATATTTTTTTAAGTACAATGAGATTATTTATTTATTATTTTTTGTTAATAAAATAAAAGTTTATAAAGAAATATAAAAGGTTATTAATTATGATTATTTTATCTATCGAAACTAGTTGTGATGAAACTAGTATTGCTATTACTCGGGATGGAAAAGAAGTATTAGCAAATGAAACTTTTTCACAAATTAAATGTCACCAAAAGTATGGCGGTGTAGTTCCTGAAATAGCTTCACGTAAACATTTAGAAGTTATAACATATTTTTTTAAAAAAGCTTTTATTAAGGCAAAAATTAAACCAAAAGATATAGATTTAGTTGCTGTAACTCATGGTCCGGGATTAATAGGATCATTATTATTGGGAGTTAATGCTGCTAATACCTGGTCTTATATTTATCAAAAGCCTTTGATAGGTATTAATCATTTGATAGGTCATATTTATTCTGTTCAAATAGAAAATGAAATAGAATTTCCCGCTTTAGCTTTGATTATTTCAGGAGGTCATACCGAATTACTTTATTTAAATGATCACTTTGATATACAAAAATTAGGAACTACTTTAGATGATGCTGTTGGGGAAGTTTATGATAAAATTGCTAAAAATTTAAATTTAAATTATCCAGGAGGACCTATTATAGAAAAACTTGCTCTCCAGGGTGAAGCTGTTTTTGATTTTACTTTGCCTTATGTTAAAAATAATAACCTAGATTTTAGTTTTTCAGGATTAAAAAGTCAAATTATTAATTTAATTAATAAAAATCGTCATAATATGTCAAATAAATTAGTTTTCGATATATGTGCTTCTTTTCAAAAAGTAGTTATTGAAGTTTTATTAATTAAAATAAAAAGAGCTTTAAAAAAATTTCCTACTAAAAATTTAATTTTAGTAGGAGGCGTTGCTTCTAATTCAAGTTTAAAAAAACAATTTTTGCTAGAGTTTCCTAATTTAAAATTATTAATTCCCAGCTTAAATTTTTGCACAGATCAAGCTGCTATGATTGGCATTGCGGCTTATTATCAATATAAATTTCAAAAACCTACAAAATTATATAATTATGATTTAACGGGATTAGCAAATTTAACTTCTTTTTTTTAAAAATTTTAAAATCATTAGTTCAATTTTTTATTAAATAATATTAAAAAAATATTTTGGTACATATTGATATATAGGGATAGATTATTTA
>NZ_MWKN01000007.1 GCF_002009625.1 Candidatus Phytoplasma citri | reverse complement strand
AATCCAGTTATGGCAATGGATCCAAACCTTCCAGGAACTAGTGAAAATCAACCTCCTCAACAGAATCTCACTATTGAAGAAAACATCATTAATTTAAAACAAAAAATTTATGATAATGCAAAAAAAATAACAAAAATAAATAAAATATTACGAGGATCATTTAATATCACTGATGATCAAAAAGAAATTCTCTTAAAATTACAAGAAAATAGCAAACAATTAGTTAATAATCAAAAAGAACAAATAAAAGCTTATCAAATTCTTTTAAAGAATTTAAATGATGACAATAACTAAAATATTATCAATATAAAAATAAGTCTTCTTGAATATAAAAGACCCTTTCAATGGAGGGGGTCTTTTTTTATTTAAATAAATTTTGCTTTACGATGAAAAAAATAATGAGCGGAGATAGTAACAGAGAAATGCAAAAGAATGATGCAGAAAAGAATAATGAAATATTTAAATAAAGCGAATTTTTGGTAAATTTTGACATTGTGAGTAACTTCTTTTTTTGGTTATGACCTTGCCAATGAGTGTTTTTTGTTTGTTTTTTTAATATTGATTGATGATTAATGGTAATAAAAAAAACTCTTGCTCAAAGAGTTTGGTTATTTAATAATTATGATCAAATAAAAAGACCCATAGGAAGGGTCTTTACTTAACTAAAAATTAATTTTTTGGATGTTGGTTTAAATCAAAATCAATTGTTTTTAATCTTTTATTTTTTGTTTGTTGTGTATCTGAAGAACATGCCCATTGTTCGATTTCTTTTATAGAAGCATTTTTTAAATGAGGTATTTTTTCTCTTATTTCCGAAATATTTTTTTTTGATCTATTTAATAATTGAAAAAAATTATTTAATTCTGTTTCGCTAACTTCTGTATAGTTTTTAATTTGTTTATCTTTATTGTTATGATCCATTGCCATAACTGGATTAATATTAATTAAGAAGAATAATCCTAAATAACCAATTAAAAAAAATGGTAAAAGATGTAATTTATTTTTTATTTTCATCATTTTAACCTATAACTCCTTTTATTTATCCCTCAGCTGAGGCGATTTCATAAAGAGAATTTAGTTCCGAAAGAATTGAATTTTGATATTCTTTTTTATCTTTTTCACATCTTTCTTCTAAAATGCTTTTGTAATTTTCAGAATCATTTAATATCTCTTGGTAATATTTTTGGTATGCTTCTAATTTGCAAATTTGAGAGTTTATATCAGATATTTGCTCAACTATTTCTTCTAATTCATCCTGTAATTGTTTAATTTTATCTTTATTATCTCTTTTATCTACTTGTTTTAAGTTATTAATTTCTTGATCTTTTGTTTCTTTATCTTTGTCTAATAAACTTTTGGGTGGTTTTAAAGCTGTTATTTTAAGTAAAAGAAAAATTAATTGAGATTGATAGGGCGTCAAAGAGGCCTAA
>NZ_MWKN01000006.1 GCF_002009625.1 Candidatus Phytoplasma citri | reverse complement strand
GTAATACTTTTGGGGTGCAGTTCGTAACACCGTCATTAAAAACTTTTTTAGGCAAATAAAAACGATCTTACAACAGCAACAGCGGTTTTTATGGCAAAAATCTCCTGATAAAATAAAAAAAATAATATTTTGAAATACGCAATAGATTTTAAGGAAATTAAACTATGCCACCCCAATTCAATATGCGTAAAATCAAAGCTAATTTTTGAACAGAATTAAGTTAACCTGAAAAAGGTTAATTTAGTGCGTCTTTTTTTAAAGAAAAATGTTTAATCGATATTAAAGATTATTTTCTTTTCATTTTGTTGACGAGTTTTTCCCTTTTTTTACCTAACTAGATAGTGAAGAAATAAAATATAAAAAAAATATCTTTTGAAACAAAAGAATTATCAAAAAAAGTTTAAACACTTTTTTGAATACAATAAAATATTTCTTTAGTTTGAACAGATAAGAAATTAGCAACTTAATTTTAATCTTAAAGAGTCATTTTAAAATTAAAAGTTGTTTAAAAAACGGAACAGTTCAGTTATTCCAAGAATAATGTTCTGATTTAAGCTTGGTTTAGTAATTTAAAAAGGTGGTTTAAAAGTCGTTATGGAGATTGGTATTTTCATTCTTTTACACATATAACAAAAAAATTCGCTAATTTAAAGGTTTTTATAATCAAAAACGGTTAATTAACTTAATTATAAAAGTCCCTTAATTATTTACAAAATTATCAACCAAACAAATAAAATAGCTTAATAAATTTCAAATTTTAACTAAATAAATAATTATTTTTTAACAATAAAAATTTTTTTATTGAATATATTTATAATAGTACAATAAACAATTATGTTTTTGTATAGTACAAAAAACAATTCCTAATTATTATTTATTCTACGTAAAAATTTTATAAAAGATGATAAAAATTTATGATAAATTTTTTCATAAATGTTTTGATAGAAAATATCACACCTATTTTAATATCATTATTAAGTTTAATGTTTTTTGGTTTTATAATATATTGCTAAAAAACAAAAACATTCTTAATAATATTAATTAAAAAATAAAACTTGTTCTTTTGAAAAACAAAACTATTATAAAAGAGGGTTATTATATTTGCAATAATTTTTATTTTTATATTATAAATAATATATTTTAAGTAAATAATCGGAAATTAAAATATTCAAAAAAATTTGCCTAAAAAAGATTTAATTGAGAATGAATTTTCTTCATTTGATTAAATCAAAATTATCTGTTTAAGTATTGGAGAAATTTTTTTATCCCATTTTTTATATAATTAAAGATTATCAATACAGTTATTAAAAAATAAAAATATTTTTAATAAATTAATCATTCAAATCAAACCGTTTATTTTAATACAATTGCTTTTGTTATTGCAGGTTGTTTTTTATTATTACAGTATTTACATTATTCGGTTATCACTTTTAAAAATTTTTAATTAAAAATTCACTAATTTAAGCAAATTATTTAATAAAAATATTAAATAAGTGCTTCATTTTATGTTTTTCTTTTTTAATAAAGCGCTATATTAATACTTGGAAATGCCATTAATTTAAAAATAAAAATAACTTTAATGATTGTAATCGATTAAAAAAAATAAAATTACAAAAAAGAGATTTTTATAATATCAACAATGATAATGAGAGAAAAAATGATAATGCAATACAAATATCAAGTACTAATTCTTATTAAACAAAAAAACCCCCCCCCCTTTAAAGGGGATTTTTTTTAAATTTAATGATAATTTTTAGTTTAAATGAAATATAAACAGACATTTATTAAAAATATTTTATAAAATTTTATTTATTTAATTAAATTTCTATTTAATTAAATTTTTTTATT
>NZ_MWKN01000005.1 GCF_002009625.1 Candidatus Phytoplasma citri | reverse complement strand
TCATCCTGGAGTTTTTCAATTTCCGCTTTTAATCTGATTTTTTCATCAGTTGAAGCTAATGGTAATTGTTCTTCTTTAGCTTTCATTTCTTGTTCTTTAACAGTTTTTTCTTTTTCTAAATAAACTAATTTCCCTTTTAAGATAGTGATGTTTTCAGCAGTTGCGCTTAATTGAGTTTTAATATCTTTTATTTTTTGTTCATTGTTATCTAAAACAGTTTTAATTTTAGTTTTGGCTACTTGGGTTAATTCTTTTTGTTCCGCTAATTCTTTTAAATCTCTTTCACATTTTTTAATTAAATAATTTATCAAGATTATTTAAAAAATAAAAAAATAAAATTTTAAGATACTTATACAAGATAGACTTATAATTAAAAAATTTAAATTTATATAATTATATTTAGTTATATTAAATATTATTTAATATAACTAATCTTTAAGGAACTTATTTCGTAATAAAATAAAATTAAATTTGTTTAAATTAATTATATAACTACAAAAAATAACAAAAATAAGTGTATTTTTAATTATATTTAGAATAAACATATCAAAAAACAACTTTTTTTAAAAAAAATAGATAAAATTTTTGAGAAAAGTTATTTTTTATAAAATAACAAATATCATGAAAAAAACAAGGTTTTTTGTTATTAAGTTTACTTCCTATAATATTAATTATGTAAACCAATTAAATCCAAAAGTAATTATTTTTAATATTTATAAAATTAATTAACTTATTAATTAACTGTTTTTTAATATTTTTTGATTATTAAAAATAAATAATATTTAATATAACTAAACATAAAACATTAATTTAAAAATAAAAAAGAGATTAAATCTAGACAATATAAAAATTAAATAAAATAAAAAATATTTATATTAATAATTTTTTAAAAAATTACCAAATTAGTTTATTTTTTTTCTTTGTTACAATTTAATATTTTGAATAATATTAAATTTATTTATCTTTACAATAACTAAAATATTTTCGTTGTTCGAGGATAATGTAAATATCTCTATTTTTACTTTTTTATCAGTTTGCACAAAAATTCTATATCAAAAAAATTAACAATAAATATGATTTTTATTTCTTTCCTGGTTTATGAGTTTGTTTTAAATAAAAAAAGACCTCCTAAAAAAAGTCTTTGTGTATAAAATAAGATTTTTTCAAAAAAAATTTATAGATGATTAATTTTATTTACAATCAGCCCCTGTCCAAACGGTGCGAGCAAGTTTCTAAGCACACCGCTTTTCATAAACAATAAATCCTTAGGGGGGAGTACCCTCTTTTAGCG
>NZ_MWKN01000004.1 GCF_002009625.1 Candidatus Phytoplasma citri | reverse complement strand
ATCTTCAGTTTTCAAAGAAGTAATGATCAATAAACTAATATGGTCTAATATGGTGGAGGGAGACGGATTCGAACCGCCGTACCTTTCGGAACAGTTTTACAGACTGCTGCGTTTAGCCACTTCGCTATCCCTCCATTTAAAATATTATTAATTATAAAATATATTTATATTTTTTTACTTAAAAAACTTACTAATTGATTTTAACATAATTTAATGATAAAAATATATTTTTTTATATATATATAAAAAATTTCAAAAATAAAATTATTTTTTAATATTTTAAAATATTATTTTAATTCCTGATATCTATTATACACAAAAAGAATATTTTTTGGCAAATAATCAGGAATTATCTCGAAAATTATAAATATTGTTTAATATTTTTTTAATTTTTGCATTTTTCTGAATATAATTTGTTTATTAATAAGTGTTTGCAAAATAGTATAAGAATTACCTATAACCCAATATAAAGATAACATAGAATCACGAAAAGAGAAAAACATCATAAAAAGAATCATCAAATAACTAAAAAATTTCATCATTTGTTCTGGTTTGATTATATTAGATTCATTCGAGATTAATAAAACATTTTTATTTTGTATAATTTCAGAATTTTTCATTATTAATTTATTCAAAATAAACATACTAAAACCTGTTATTAAAGTGAGTAATATAGAAAAAAATAAATTATCATTATTATTTTCTAATTGTAAATTTATTACACCTAAAAAAGATTTTTGATTATAAATTTTAAAAATACCACCAGGAATACGAAAACGACGTAAAACCCGAAACATAGCCAAAAATAAAAACATTTGGCAAAAAGACATTAATAAACTAGAAAACATATTTAAATTATACTTTTTATAAATTCTTATAATCTCTAAATGCATTTTTTTTATTTCCATAGGATTTTTAGATAAAGAATATTTGTTTTGAATTTTAGTAATTTCTGGTTGCGCCAAATTCATATTAAAAGCAAAATTATTAGTTTTAGTATAAATAGGCCATGATAAAGTTCGGATTAAAATAGTAGTTAATACAATTCCTAATCCTAAATTACCTAATATAAAACCATCTACTCCGTGAGAACCTATAGAAGAAAAAAAATTTAATAAAGAAGCTATAAAAATAATTAAAAAATTCCAAATATAACCAAAACCTAAAAAATTACTCCACTCTAATTTTGAAGGCCATTGGATAGGTAAATCTTCTTGATCATTCACAAAAATCTTTAAACCTAATTGTGGATTATTAGAAATATCATTTTTTAAAATAAAAAAATTTATTTTTTTAAGTTTAGAATCTGAATCTAAATATTTAGAACGAATAATATTATTATAATCTTGATTAGATATTTCTTTACTATCCTCCAAATCTTTATAAATTTGAAATTTTAATAAATCTTGTGACGAAATTGAATTGATTACATTTGTTTTAGGTTTAATATTTTTTATAAATAACATTTGAAAATCTTTTTCTTGTACAAAACGATTTAAAAAATAACTTCTATTAATTCCTGTTATTACTGTAAAAAATTTTTTTAATATAATAATTTTCTGGTCTAAAGAGATATTCAAATTATTAAAACTAAAATAATATTCTAATCCTAAACATATTTTATTTATTGTTTTCTGTAATTGTTTTTTTACATAATCATTCCCATTTTTACTATCTAATAAATACCATTTTAAATTGCCATTATCTTCAAGTTCGCAAACAAAAATATCTAAAAATTTCTGACATTCATATAAATCAAAATTTTTTGATTTAAGTAAGTTATTAAATAATTTATCATCTGAAATATCACTATTATTTTCTTTTTTTATAAAAACTTTTAAATCAATAATATTAGGTTCAGAATTAATTTTTTTATTACTAAAAAATAACTCTCTAATACTAACAGTTATTAACAAACAAAATAAAAAAATAATTACAAATCTTTTTAAAAAAATAAATTTATCATCACTCATATATAAAATAAATATCCTTATCAGGAACTTATAAGACGAGATTTTCTCAATAAAACTGATAATTTTACAGATAAATCGACAAAGTTCAATTTTTTTGCTGTCGGTTTAATAATAATAATAAAAAAAACATTAGGTTTTAAAACTGAAGAATAATTATAAACGATTGCCCTTATACGACGTTTAATTAAATTTCTCTCATGAGATTTTCCATATCTTTTATCGAGATAGATTAACGCGGT
>NZ_MWKN01000003.1 GCF_002009625.1 Candidatus Phytoplasma citri | reverse complement strand
AATTTATTATTTTTTAATCAATTAATGTTTTAACAAATTCTTGTATATCTATAGATCCTGTTCTTAATATTTTAAAATTATTATTAGTTATTTCTATAACTGCGGAAGGTATGTTAGATGAATTATAATTATTGGGTAATATTTTTTTAACTTTATACTGATAAATTTTTTTAATAATTTTAAAATTATTCAAAGGTGGTTGTCCGCTTTGATTGACAGAAGTGGTTTTTAAAGGTCCTTCTTTTTTTAATATTTCAAGAGCTATAGGGTGATTGGGTATTCTAATGCCGATTTTATTTTCTTTAGTTAGTTGAAAATATTGTTTTTTAGTGTTAACTATTAAAGTTAAAGGACCTGGCCAAAATTTTTTAGATATTTTTTTTATTTGGTTATTAATTTCTATAATATTTTTTATTTGTTCTAAATTATAAAATAAAAGAGCTATTGGTTTGTTTAGATCTCTTTTTTTTAATTGATAAATTTGATTTAAACTTTGATTATCATTCCAAGGCGCACCCATCCCATACACAGTATCTGTGGGAAAAATAATTATGTTATTTAAGATTTTCATAAATTATTTAAAAGTTATCTTCTTTCCATTTTTTTTGTTGAAACTCTTCTAGTAAAGGTTTTATAATTAAATCTATATTTCCTTCCATAAAATCATTCAATTTATATATTGATAAATTTATTCTATGATCTGTTATTTTATTATTTGGATAGTCGTAAGTTCTTATTTTTTCACTTCTATCACTTTTCCCTATTAAATCTTTTTTAATTTGATTTTTTTTTTGTTTTTGTTCAGATTGTTTTTGATAATAAATTTTATTAGTTAATAATTGAAAAGCTTTTTCTTTGTTTTCGTGTTGACTTTTAGCTATTTGGCATGCTGTGCTAATACCTGTAGGTAAATGTGTTAATCGTACTGCTGATTTGGTGGTATTAACAGATTGTCCTCCAGGGCCGCTAGCATTAAAAGTATCTACTCTAATATCATTCCAATTAATTTCTATTTTAGGATTATTATCGTTAGGAATTACTAATATTTTAGCTGTAGATGTATGTATTCTCCCCTTATTTTCTGTTTTCGGAATGCGTTGTACCCGGTGTATTCCGGATTCATATTTAAGATAATAAAAAACATTTTCCCCTTTAATTATAAATTCAACAGATGAAATTCCTTCTTTGGGAGTGGATAATAGATTGATTATGTCTAATTTCCATTTTTTATCTTCTACATATTTTTTATAAGCCCGAAATAAATCTGCGACAAATAAATTAGATTCTTGTCCTCCGATACCTTTTTTAATTTCTACAATTACATTCTGTTTATCTTCTTTGTTATATTTTTCTGGAGATAATAATTTTTCTAATTGATTAGTTTTATTTTGTATTTTTTTATTTAAATTATTTTTTTCTGTTTCTAATAATTGAATTATTTCTTGATCTTGAATTTGGTCATTTTGTTTAGATAATGTTTTTTGTATTTTTTGATATTCTTTTTCTAATTGAATATATTCTTCGTAAACAAAAACAATTTTTTGGAGTTTATTTAGTTCTTTTAATAAATCAATATTTTGAAAATTTTGTGGGTTTTCTAATATTTTTTTTTGATTTTTTAAATATTTTTTTTTAATTAATTCTAATTTCTCAAACATCTAAATGGTTATATCATCCTATTTTTTCATTCTATTAAATGGTCAGTTTCATTAAATAATAAACAATTAGAATCAAAATTAAAAAATTTAGTACTTGTTATACCTTGGCGATTTTTAGCAATAATTAATTCTGTATGCCCTAAATCAATATTATATTCGCTATATTTTTCTTTGGAATAGTATCCTTTTCTGTATAAAAACATGACTATATCAGCATCTTGCTCAATACTTCCTGAATCTCTTAAATCTGATAGAATAGGTTTTTTATCTTCTCTTTTTTCTACCTCTCTAGATAATTGAGATAAAGCTATAACTGGTATTTTTAATTCACGAGCCATTTGTTTTAAACTTTTAGAAATATCAGAAACTTCTTCTTGACGATTATTAAAACTAGATTGACGATTATTTGGATTATTTTTTCGAATTAATTGTAAATAATCAATAATGACTACATCTAATTTGTTTTGATGCTTTAATTTACGGCATTGCGTTCTTATATCTAAAATATTGACTGCTACTGAATCATCAAAATAGATGTTTAATTTTTTAAGTTTATCAGCTGTTACTTTTAGTAATGATTTTTGAGTTTGATTTAATAATCCTAATTGAATGTTTTTATGAGGTATTTCGCTTTGAGAACTTAATATTCTTGTTACTAATTGTTCATTGGACATTTCTAAACTAAAAATAGCTACATAGGTTTGAGAATTATTATTATTTTGAGCCATTTTAATTGCTAAATTAGTCATGAAACTACTTTTACCCATAGAAGGCCTAGCGGCAATAATAATTAATTCTTCTTTTTTTAATCCTAGAGTTACTTCATCTAAATTTGTATAACCAGTACTTATGCCAATAATATTTTTATTCGGTAAATTATTTAGAGTTTTTTCTTGTACTGTTTCTATTAAATTATTAATTTTAACAAAATTATTATTTTTACTTTTATTAGAAATTTGGAAAATTTTTTCTTCCGCTAAATTTAAAAAAATTTGTGGCTCAATATCAGGATTATTTAAACCTTCATGTACAATAGAAGAAGCAGTTTGAATAATATTTCGTTTAATAGCTGCTTCATTAACTAAATTAATGTATGTTTCCAAATGATAAATAGATGGAATTATTTCTCCTAATTGAATTAAATAGTTTTGTCCGCCATCTATATGAATATTTTTATTTTGTAGTAATGTATATACTGAATAATAATCTATAGATTTTGATGTTTCAAATAATTCTTGAATCGCTTGGAAAATTTTTTGGTTATTAAGATTAAAAAAATCACTAACCTCTAAACGACCTAATACATTAATAATTTGTTTTGGTTCTAAAAAAATAATTCCTAAAATGGATTTTTCTGCTTCTGCGTAATAAGGCAGTTTTATATTTTCATTCATGATTTTTTAGCTTTTACATTAATTGTTAAATTAGCTATGATATTATCTTTTAAAATAATATTAGCTTTGTAGATGCCTAAAGAATTTATTTCGTTATCTAAAATGATTTTAGGTTTATCTAATAAAATATTATGACTTTTATAAAGTTCATCTATAATGTGTTTAGGAGTTATTTTTCCGTGCATTTCTCCATTAGGACCTATTTGGATTTGAATAGTAATTGGTTTATCTTCTATTTCTTCTTTTAGTTTGGTCATTAAGAGAATTTTTTGTTGTTCTTTTTCTTCTTGGATTTTTTTATTTTGTTTTAATTTTTCAATATTTTGAGAATTTGCTAAAAGAGCTTTTTTGGTTCTAATTAAATAATTACCATAACCAGCATTAACTTGAATAATTTCTTCTTTTTTACCTTTATCAGTTAAATCTTCTAATAAAATAATTTTCATATTCTCATTTCCTTCTTGATATTCATTTTTCAAAATTGTTTTTAATTCTAATACAACATCATTAATATTAGCATTTTTAATTTGAGCAGCTGCGCTATTGATATGTCCTCCTCCGTTCATTTGTTCCATAACAATTTGCACATTAATATTATCGTTACAGGATCTAGCACTAATGCCTATTTGATGAGTAGATGATAATTCTCCTATTACAAAAGCTGCTTCAATATTTTGTACATTTAAAGAATTTTCTGCTACTTTAGCTAAAAATGAACGATCATCAATCGGTTTATCACTTGTAATGATAGCAAATTTTTTCATGTAAATCTCCATACGAGATAATAATTGATTCATTTCTAAAATTTGATCATAACTTTGTCTTAACCATAATTTAATTTTTTGACTTTCCGCTCCCATATTAATTAAACGCGATGCTACTTCTAAAGTTCTTTCGCTAGTTCGAGAAGTAAAATAATTAGTATCAATAATCATACCTCCGTACATAATAGTCGCTTCTAAAGGAGAAATATATACTGGATGGTTTAAAAAAAATATTAATTCCATTATCATTTCTACGGTTGATGAAGCGGAGGCATCTATATAGGCGAATTTGTTTGAAATAATTTTTTCTGAAGAACGATGATGATCAATAATGATTATATTATCGGTTAAAGTTAATAATTCTTTGTTATCTAAAATTTCTAAATGTTGATTATCTACAATAATAATTAAGGAATTTTTATTTATCATTTTATTTGCTTTTTGAAAATCAATAATATTTTTAAAAAGATTGGGATTTTCTTGATTTAAAATTTCATAAATATTTTGGAAATTTTTCTCCATTAAGTTTATATCCATGATAATATAATGATCTTGATTGTTATTTAATGAAGATGCTATTTTATAAATAGCAATCATTGAACCAAAAGCATCTAAATCTGGATTTTTATGACTCATGAAAAAACAATTATGATGTTTTTGAATCAGATCTTTAATGATTTCAGAATTAACTCTAGATATGATTTTAGAGTTTGTATTTAAAGAAGCTTTAGTGGCTCCGAAATATTGAATTTTTTGATTTTCAATATTCACGACTACTTGATCTCCGCCTCTTTTTTGGGCTAATTCTAATGCACTTTGAGAATAATAAGCTAATTGGTTGAAAGGTAAGTTATAACAAGCAATTCCCATAGATAAAGTTATGTTTAATTTGTATTTTTCAGAAATATTTCTGATATTTTTTAAAATTGAAAATTTTTCTAATATCATATTTTCCAATTGTTCTCTTTTTAATAAAAGTAAAAATTTATCATCTGATAATTGCTTCAAATAACTTTCATAAATTTCGAAAAAATCTGAAATAGCACTTAAATATTCCACTTTGATTTGTGATTGTTCAGAAAAGTCTAAATTTTTTAAAGAATTTTCTAAATTATCAAAGGATAGAAATATTAAAGCAGGTGTAGCTTGATGATAAAGAATTTGTATTTTTTCTCTTTGGGTTACATCAAATAAATAAAAAACATTAAATTCTCTTTTATATAGACAATCAAAAAATTTATTTCCTATATTTAAAACTATTTGTTTCTCTTTATCTTGAGTATTTAATAATTCGGCCATTTGTTTATTTATTAAGTTTAGAGAAGTATTAATATTAGGGTTATTAAATATTTTATTAGCATAAGTATTTATCCATTCAATAGTATTGTTGGTAGTATTAATTACGATAATTCCTATGGTTAATTCGTTGAATACTTCTTCACCTATTTTATCTATATAATAAGATAATTTGGACCATAAAGATAATCTTTTTTGTAATCTTTTAATCTTTAAACTTCTTTGAAAATGCATATAAATGCTTAAAAGGATAAAAAAAATAACTAATTTTCCTAAAATGCTAAAAAATAATTTAATAATAATTTTTTTTACTTCTTGAATTTCTTTATTTGGGTTATGAATTAATAATTTGATGTTATCATAATCAAGGAAGGTCATATATAAAAATGTACCAATCAAAATTATAAATAAAAAAATTTTTTTATAATTGAGATTTTTTTTTCTTAATGTTAACATAATTAATAATTCAACTCTCTTTTCTAAAAAAACACGGTTTAAAAGTTAAAAATAAAGATAATTTTATTATATAAAAAAAACAAAACAAGTTATTTAAAAAAAACTTGTTTATTATTTATAAATATTTTATTTTTCCACAAAAGGTATTAAGGCCATATGACGCGCTCTTTTTATAGCTATTGCTAATTTTCTTTGCCATTTGGCGCATACTCCGGTTATTCTGGATGGTAAAATTTTACCTTCACTACTTATAAATTTTTTGAGAATTTCTGTATTTTTAAAATCTATATCGGTGAATTTATTTTGCTTAAAAAAACATACTTTACGACGTTTTTTAAAATATTTTTTTCGAATCATTTGCATATTATATTCTATTTACATTCCTTAGTTAAAATTAGCATTTATTATTTTTTAAAATTATTAAATATTTAAAAAAGCGAATCATCATCATCTTCTTTATTATTGAAATCTTTATTATTTTGGACATCTCTATTGTTTAATAATGTTCTTTCAATATTTAAATTATTAGAATATTCATTTTTTTGTTTGTTTTTTTTATAATCAGAATATTCTTTGCTTTCTAAAAATTTAATATTCTTGCAGACGATTTTGGTATCGAAATTGGTTTTTTGGTTATTATTAGGATCTTCGTATATTTCTGTTCTAACTTTACCTTCTACAGCTAACAAACTGCCTTTATTAATGTATTTGGTTAAATTTTCTGCTTGTTTGTCCCAAACAATACAACGAATTATATCTGATTCTTTTTTGCCTTCTTGATTTGTGTATTCTCTATCCACGATTAAATTAAAAATAACATAAGGTATGTTAGTTTCTTTTGTAAGTCTTATTTCAGGATCTTTAGTGATTCTTCCTATTAAAAATACCCTATTTATCATTACTGTCTCCTATTTGTGTATTTTCTTTATTTTTTGATAATTAAAAAACGAATTATTTCTTCGGTTATTTTCATTAATTGATTAAATTTTTCTACAAATGTATTATCTGCTTTGATTGTGGATTGTACATAATAACCTTGTTTAAATTTTTTAATTGGATAAGCTAATTCTTTTAACTCTACAGGAGTTGAAGTAATTTCTTCGAAATAATTAATATCTTTATTTTTAAGAAAATTTTTGTTTAAATTTTCTACTATTTCTTGAGCTTTTTCTAGGCTTATATTTGGTTTTATAATGTACATTAATTCGTATTCTTTCATGTTTGTTGATTTTTTTGCTCCTTTTTTATACAGTTTTTTCTAATAAAATATCTTAAATCTTAATTATATATATTGTTAGATTATAGCTTTATAAATCAAAAATAATTAACTTTGTTAGATTAAATTTTAATAGAAATTTTAATATTTTATAATAAAAAAATAAAAATTATAAATTAATAATATGTAAATTTTTTATTATAAAAACTTATAAAAACTAAATTTTATCAAATTGAAATGATGATATACTCTAGGTTTTATTCTAACAAATAAAAAAAACAATGTCAAACATTATTAATAAAAAACTCATTTATAGTTTGATAAATTTAATTTCTTGATTGTTTAAGGAGGTGATTTTGTTGTAGCATTAAATAATTTAATTTTTTTTAATAATTATTAAACAAAGTAAAAATTATATTTATTTTTTCTATAAATAGAAAAAAATAAAATTTTAAATTCTATTAGATTTTTAAAAATAAAATTTCTTTTTTTAAATTAAAATTTTTTTAACTTTTTCAAATATTTTTTAAATTTGTAATAAAAAAAAGGAGTTTTTGTTGTGAATGTGCAAAAAGCTATATTTTATTTGAGTAATATTTTTAATTTTATTCAAAATTATTATCATTATTTTGTGAATATAATTTTTTGGTTAATTATTTTTATTGTAGTTTATTTAATTATTTGGGTTATTAGTTTAATTTTTAATATTTTGTGTTTATTGCCAAAATTAAGGTTTTTCAATAAATTGTCTTCTAATTCTTATTACAGTTCATCTTATGCTTCTTCTAACAATGATTTTCAAAATAAAATATCTTCACCTAGAGGATTTTTTTTTACTTCAATACTTATTTTAATATTTTTTATTTTGTTATTAATGAGTTTATTTTTTATTAAAAAATTTAATTTTACTCCTTTGTCAAAAATCATAAGTTTACCAAATTTTTCTAAAGAAAAATTAAATCAATTAACAGCATTACCTAACAATTATTCTTATAATAATGTTTTTTTTCATCAAAAATTGGTCAAAGATCTA
>NZ_MWKN01000002.1 GCF_002009625.1 Candidatus Phytoplasma citri | reverse complement strand
AAAAAGATAATCAAGAGTTAAAACAAAAATTAACTAATAATATCGATGTTGCCTATAAATTTATTGATATTTTAGAATTGATTGCATCTTCGTTTTTGAAACAATTAGATAAACAAAATTCCGAAAATATTAAAAATAATTCTTTAAATGTTTCTGCTCAAAAATTTGCTAAAGATACTTCTAAAATGCCTTTATTTGAGCAATTGATTGGTCTCAAAAAAGAAAAAGCTCAATTACAAGAATATTTAAATTATCTTAGAGATACT
The DNA here is from genome assembly GCF_002009625.1 of Candidatus Phytoplasma citri. Lineage (GTDB taxonomy): Bacteria > Bacillota_I > Bacilli_A > Acholeplasmatales > Acholeplasmataceae > Phytoplasma > Phytoplasma citri. The sequence goes on along the minus strand of NZ_MWKN01000002.1, from coordinate 35,376 downwards.
AAGAAATATTTTGAGATGGGTATGAAAAAACCTCCTAAAGGTATTATATTATATGGTCCTCCGGGTACAGGTAAAACTCATTTAGCTGAAGCATTTGCTCGAGAATCAGGTTTATCAGTTTTTTCTTTATCATCTTCGGATTTTTCCAAAACTTATGTAGGTGAAGCGCCAAGATTAATAGAAAATATTTTTATTGAAGCTCGTAAAAAATTTCCTAGTATTATTTTAATAGATGAGTGCGAAAGTGTATTTCGTTCTCGTGCTAGTAATTCTTTGACTACCGATCATGGTAATGTTATAGCTGCTTTCTTATCTTATTTAGAGGGTGTTCACGAAGATAAAGAAAGACCTGTTTTTATTATTGCTATGACCAATATTTTAGAAGAAATTGATTCAGCTATTTTAAGTCGTTTTGATAAACGTATTAAAGTTGATTTATGGGATTTTTCTTCAATTCAAGAATTTTTAAAATTAAAAGCTATAGATTATAAATTAGATTTAATGGCTTATGATTATTTGGTAAATGATATTCCTGAAATTATCTTTAAACTTAATAATGACGAATTAAAAACTCCTCGTGGTTTAATTAGTTTATTAAATCAAGCTGTTACTATATCGCAAAATTCGAATCATCAACATTCTTATGTAAAATTAATCGATCTACAATTATCTTTAGATTTAAAATTAGGTCTTAATAGTGTTAATTGGGATAATCATCAACATCAAGCTTATACTTGGCAAGATTTAGCTTTTATCAAAGAATATAACGGTATTTCTATAAAACAACTTTTTGAAGATAATAATTTTGAAAAATTAGAATTAAAATATTATGAATTAATTAAAAATAAGAGCCAAAATAATAAAAAACCTATTTATATTTCTTTAAAAAATGATGTAGGTTATCTTTATGATATTGATATTGATTCGAATAATATGTGGCCTTCCGATTTATTAGGTTTTTATTTAGATGTTCAAAATGTTTTAACTGATAATTTTGAATTTCATGTGCAACCACCAAATTTAAAAATTTCCAATCCAGAAGATCTTTTAAGGTTATATATTCGAAATAATAATAAATATAAAGTTGATCGGATATATTTTGTGTGGGATTTATTTAAACAAAAAGAAATTAACTTTTTGTTATTGAAAAAATGGGAAAATTTGGTTCAAAAATATCCTTTTTTAAAAAAACAATATCAAATTATGAAAGATGAGGTGAATTCTCAAATTCATTCTTTAAAAGATTTAGAATTAAATAAACTATTTAATAATTGGATAAAAAAATTGAAAAATAAATGGATTGAAGAAGTAATGCCTAAAATAAAATTATCCCCAAAAACTATTTATGATTTGTTTAAATTAAATCTTATTAACTTAATTGAAGAAGAAATTGATTTATGTTGGCAAAAAGATAATCTTTCGAAAGATACTTGTTTAGAACATATTATTATGCGTTTGAATGAAAATTTTTCTAATTTGTGTAAAAATTTTCTTCGTGATGAAACTATTAAAATAATTAATAAAATAAGTTTAAATAGAAAAATATTTTCTCAATTTCAAATTGAAAAAATTAAAGAATATTTAAAACAAAATACTATTCAAGAATTTGAAAAAGAATTGGATTCATTTTTTCAAAACAATATTTGGTCTGAAGAAATTTTAACAAAAATATTTGTTAATCAAGAAAAATATTTCAATCAACAAGATAGTGTATATTATAAACTTTGGCAGGAAAAAATATATAAATATTTAGATATTTCTTTACCTCATTTTGAACAATTAAAATTAAAAAAATATTTAATTCATCAATTAATTAAGACTTATTTCCAACAAGATTTAGAATTAGATAAAATTATCGAACAGTTAAACGAAAAAATTGATATTTATAAACAACAATTTGAACAAAAATTAGAGAAAAAAATTAATCAAATTGTAAATCAATATTTTTTATCTAATTATTTTCAAGATTCTCCTGATCTTGCGACTATTAGTTTAATTAATAAAAGAGCTAATATATGGATTAATCATAATTTAAAATCAGATGAAAAGATTAAATCAGAAAAAGAAATTGAAAATATTGTTCTTAATTTTTTAAAAAAATATACAAAAAATCTAATTATTAACCAACAAAAAAGGGAAACATTTTTAGAATTTAATTTTGTTAAAATTATTTTTGTTATTTGTTTGTTGTTGTTTTGTGTTTTTTATTTTTTATGTTTTAATAATCTAAAAAAATAAATTTAATATATTATTTCATATATTCATTCATTTTTTAATTTTCCGTTCTAAAACGGAAAATTTTAAAAAATTAATATTTTAAAAAAAATTAATATTTTTTTATTTATCGATATTATATTTGTTATAATTTACGTCGTATTATCTTTTTTAAAATAAAAATTTATAAAAATTAATAAATTTTTCTTGGAGCAGTACTCAAGTGGCTATAAGAGGCATCTCTGCTAAGGATGTAGTTCAAGAAATTGATGCAAGGGTTCGAATCCCTTCTGCTCCGCCATTTTTATGTTTTTTTGAGCATGAAATTTTTAAAAAAAGTAAAATATTAAAAAAATAAAAACACTTTCTAATTTCTAATTGATTTAGAAAGTGCTTTTTTATTTTAATAGTATTTAGATAAGTTATAAACTATTATTTTTGTGTTTGTTTTTTTTATTAAATTGATAAATTATAAGTAAAAATGTTACTGTTATTAAAATGCATAATAAATAAAATAATTTGCTTGCAAAAGAAATATTATTATTTGATGAAAATTCGAAATTATCCTCATTGTTATTGTTTTTAGAGCTATTATTGGTATCATTTAAAATTGTATCTATTTTATTTTTTAATGTTTGGAAATTATTTAATTTTTGGTCTAAACTCGGATTTATAAGAACACTTAATGTTAGTTTTTGGTCATTTATACCTTCATCTAATATTTGTTTGCTTATAATTTCTTGTTCTAACGTGTTATTTATGTTTGATATTGCGATTCTTGTGTTATCTATTGATTTCTTTAATTCAGTTTCGTTGTCTTGCTGTTTACTATATAAATCCGTCAATTGGTTTTTTATGATGTTATAATTTTCTTTATTTTCGTCTTTTAAATAATCATATATTTCTTTGAATTTTATTAAATTATCTTTTAATGATTCGATAGTTGTCGTATCTTGGTTATCTATGTTTTGGAAAAATGTTACAATATTTTTTAATTTTTCTAATGCGTTATCTAAATATTCATTTATTTTTTCTTTTAGATTTTCGAATATTTGTTTTTGGTCTTCTTTGTTTTTGATTAAATCTGTTATTGTATTAAGTTGACCTTCAATTTCATTTTTTTTGCTTTCTGCGAAATTAAATAAGTTATTGTTTAAATTGTTAAATACATCTGTGTTTATGAAAAAATTTTTGATATCTTTTTTTATTTGGTTGTATTCGTTTAATAAATTAGTGCATTGATCGAGCAACTCCTTGTTTTGTTTTTGCTGTATTATTGGGTTATTGCTCATTTTTGTTAAATATTGTAATATATCATCGTTTTCTTCTGTTTGTATATTAGCTTGGAATGAAAAATTTGAATTTAAAGTTATGTAATTAATAGTAAATAATGATGTTATTACAAACATTAAAACAAATAATATTTTATTAATATTAAAATTTTTTTTTATATTATTTATAACTTTAAGCATATTTATAAAATTTATCCTTTCATTTGTAAGATTAAAAAAGTAAAAACTTATTATAAATGTTGATTATTTTAATCTTATACAAGATTAATTATAACATAAAAATTTTTTGAAAATAATATTTTACAAAAATTTTATTATTGATAAGAGATATATATTTTTTCTTTTTAAAGTCTTTGGAAGTTAGAATTATCTAATTTTAAAAGCAATTAAATTGGATAAAATGATTATTTTAATATTGACTTTAATAGATAATGTTGTTAAAATAAAAAGCGGTTTAATTAGTTCAAAATGTTTAATCTTCAATTATATTTTGTAAATATGTTTGTTTTTAAAAGTAATTTTTAAATTTGATTGAGATTTGAAAATTTTTTTAACATTTAATTTTTTATATTTTTTATTTTAGTGTTTATCTTTATTCATTTAAAATTTGTTAAGCTATGTTATAATAAATTTTATATTTAGGCCCGTTGGAGAAATGGTCAACTCACATGCCTTTCACGCATGCATTCACGGGTTCGAATCCCGTACGGGTCACCATTAAATATTATTTTATTTTAAAAATTGCACCCATAGCTCAACTGGATAGAGCATCTGACTACGGAGGGCGCAAAAGATGCGCATAATTCTGCTATTTAACGAATAGCCTTGTACGATAATTACAAGAGGTCACGTAAACACCATAAGGTGGGCTTGATCAACTAGTTCGAAAGAATAGTTGATAACAGCAAAAGCACGCAAGCGAGATGAGACGAAATATCTAGTCAATAAGTTTTTCGCGAGACCAGAAGTTAAGGAAAAGGTGAAAATCCCTAATCAGCTAAAAAGTATGGTCATTTCAGAGACATCTTTGGTAAGATATTGATAAAAATAACCAAGATTTTGAAGGTAAAGGATATAGATTCGTAGTATCTTTTAATTATCTATAAAGTTAGTTTAACTAACTCTTCAAACAGCTATCTATTATGTGTTTATTAAAAAATAAAAAACACATGAAAGCCTCAATTTTAAAAATAAATTTGTAAGCTGAACCTAAAATTTCACGTAGAATTATGTAGTAACTTTGATCTCCCTAAAGATAGATTTTAAAAAAATCTTAAAACAGCTAGTTGCTGATCCAAGGGAAAAGCGAAACTTAGAGTAGTCATAGGAATAATACTAAAATTGGAATATTTTAGGATAACCCTATCAAGGAGAAGGATAATAACCTTTACAAGGCGAAAAAGTTTCAATATCTTTTAGTTTTTTGTATTTGAGAAACTTATTTGGATTTATTATTTATTTAATTTAAATTTATTGTTAAATTTTTTTAGGAAAATCCGGATTAGATCGATATATTATGAATTTTTAATATTTTTTCTTTTATAAAAATATAATTTAATTAAAATCCATCAATAATATTTTTAAAATCGATATAAACCTAAACCGGTTCAACAAAAATTAAAAATATACTGTTATGTTAAATATAAATTAGAAAAATAATTTATTTATTTTTCAAATAACAAAAAAAATAATAGATGTTAGGAGCCGGATGTTTGGAAACTTACTTGTCCGGTTCTGTGGGAGGCTAATTTCGAATAAAAAAGTTAATTTGATAATTTACTTTTTAAACCGATTTAATCTATCCCGATTCAGAAGGTTGGGGGTTCAAATCCTCTTGGGTGTGCCATTATTTGTTATTTTTGTCGGGAAGTAGCTTAGCTTGGTTAGAGCGCCTGGTTTGGGAGGGCGAGAAAGATGCTTAAAATATTTAGTGGTTTAACCATCCATCGTCATTATGATAATGTGACGCAACATATATCTGGTTGATTATATCGAAAGATTAATCGCATTATAGCAAGATATAAAAGCGCATTGAGTAAAAAATACTTTTACAAAAAGTTTGCGCAAGTTGAATGATGACTATGGATAAACTCTTATTAGAGTCTAAGAGAATTAAGAAATCTATTTGACTATTCGAACAAAATTATTATAATGATTAGTAATTTTGAAGTTTTGAAGTTTTATTTTAATTTGGTCCCAAGATTAAAATAATTATCACCTTTTTGTGTTAAACAAAAAAGGACTAATTTGTAAGATTCACCTATTATTCGTTTATTTTTGTATAAAAAGTATTTGGTTTTAGGTCATCTCACCTAAGGTCATTGGGTAAATATTTTAGGGTAACTTCTATCTCCCTAAACTGCATGATATTTTTTTTGAGAAAAATTTTAAATTTTTATCGAATAAGCGGCAAGGGAAAAGCAAAACCATAGTAGTCATGGTGTATTCAAGATAAGTTTTGGAATATTCTTATTGCATGATCCCATTTAAGAGATTAGGAAAGCTAATTACAAGGCGAAAGGGAAAAGATAATTTTTATATATTTTAATGAAATCTAACTTGAATAAAATTTAAATTTTAAATAAATTTAATTTAAACTTTATAGGTTAGAAAAATTTAAATAAAATTATTTAAACGCCGTATACTTGGAAACTTGTTTGTACGGTGTTGTGTGGGGCTTATTGTAATAATGAAACTTTCATGAAACGCAATAATTCTATCACGATCCAGGAGGTCGCGGGTTCGAATCCTGTCTTCCCGACCATTTTATTATTTAATAATTTAATTTATTTCCGTTTATGCGAATGTCGTATAATGGTTATTACTCTAGCCTTCCAAGCTAGATATGTGGGTTCGATTCCCATCATTCGCTCCAGTTTTAAGTTAAAATTTATACAATAATAATTTGTATTTTTTTATATTAAAAAAATATTTATTTTGGGAATTTAGTTTTTAATTTATTTTTAATTTATTATTGTATAAGTTTTATTTTTTATAGTTTTGGAAAGATATTTTAAAGATACTTGACATTCTTATTTGATTTTAATATAATTTGATTATATTTGTTTTATGAGGATTTATCTTGCAATTTCAAAATTTTCTATTGATATTTTTTATATATGGAATTAAATTTTTTAGCTATTATAATTTTTAATTTGCATGAAATTTATTTTTTGCAATGAATGGAGAATGTTTTTTTATTTTTCATACCTTTATTTTTAGCTTATAGATGGATTTTAATTATATAAAATTATTGATTAAAATATTTTTCTTAATTTTTTCTTGAATGGAGATTTTTTTAATTTATGATTAATAATACTACTTCGGTGTTTTTTAATAAAAATTTAAATGATTTGAATCGTACTATCAGTGTTAGCGAAAATTATTTTAAAAAAAAATGGTATATTATTGATGCTAATCAGAAAATTTTAGGAAGAATAGCGACTAAAATTTCTGCTATTTTAATGGGTAAAAATAAGATTTTTTATACTCCTCATATTGATAATGGTGATTATGTAATAGTTATTAATGCTAAAAAAGTTACTTTAACAGGGGGAAAAATTCATCAAAAAAAATATTCTAGACATTCAGGATACCCAGGCGGTTTAACTCAAGTAAAATTTACAGAAATGATGCGAAAATTTCCTAATAGAATAATTGAAAAAGCAGTTTTTGGTATGTTGCCTAAAAATAAATTAGGTCGAAAAATAAAAAAGAAGTTGTTTGTTTATGCCGATAATATCCATAAACATAATGCTCAAAATCCAGAAATTTTAGAGGTTTAATAATTTTATGACAATAATACAATTTAATGGTACTGGTAGGCGTAAAACTTCTGTTGCACGAACTATTTTAAGAACTGGATCGGGCAATATTGTAATTAATAACAGAGATTTTGAAAAATATATATCATCTCCTATTAATCGTTCAGAAATTTTAAAACCTTTAAAATTAACTAATGAATTAAATTGTTACAATATTAAAGTTATTGTGTGCGGAGGAGGATCTACTTCTCAAGCAGAAGCTATTCGTTTGGGAATTTCTAGAGCTTTACTAAAAGCTAAACCCTCTTTGAGAAGTGTTTTAAAAAAAGCAGGATTTTTAACTAGGGATGCGCGTATTGTAGAACGAAAAAAACCTGGTTATAGAAAATCACGAGCTCGTCCTCAATTTTCTAAACGTTAATTTTTTTATTAATTAGTTATTGTTTTTCTAATAAAAAAGGGGATGATTATGGAATCTGTTAGAGTTCGTTATGCGCCGAGTCCGACTGGTAATGGATTACATATCGGTAATGCTAGAACAGCATTTTTCAATTATTTATTTGCTCATGTCTTTAAAGGTTCTTTTGTTATTCGTATAGAGGATACAGATGTTTTTCGTAATGTAATTGGGAGCGAAGAAAAACAATTATTACAACTTAAATGGTTAGGTCTTGATTGGTCTGAAGGTCCTGATATCGGGGGATCTTATGGACCTTATCGACAATCGGAAAGACTATCTGTTTATGATAAATATACAAGAATATTGTTAGAAAAAAAATTAGCATATAAGGTTTATTCTCATAGTTATAAAAATAATTACGTAGTGCGTTTTAGAGTGCCTAAAGATCAACAATATTCTTTTGTAGATTTGATTCGCGGTCCTATTAGTTTTGCTAGCAAAGATATTGAAGATTGGATTATATTAAAAGAAAATGGTTATCCTACTTATAATTATGCTGTTGTTATAGATGATTATTTAATGAAAATTTCTCATATTTTACGAGGAGAAGAACATATTACTAATACTCCAAAACAAATAATGATTTATAAAGCTTTTAATTGGAAAATTCCTAATTTTGCTCATATGTCTTTGATTTTAGATCAAAATAAAAGAAAAATGAGTAAACGTAATTGTGATGATGTGATTCAATTTATTGAACAATATAGGAATTTAGGTTATTTACCTGAAGCAATTTTGAATTTTTTGTTTTTTTTAGGATTTTCTCCTAACACGAATCAAACTATTTTAAATAAAGAAAATATCATTAATTTATTTGATATGAAACGTTTCATCAAAGATCCTGCTGTTTTTGATATTTCAAAATTAAATTTTATTAATAGAGAATATTTGAAAAAATTATCTTTAGAAGAATTAGTTGCTAAGGTTAAAGTTTTTTTTAAACAATTTCAAATTGATTTAGAACATGATCGGATAAGTAAATTAGTTTCTTTGTTGCGTGATAGAATATATTATATTCAGGAAATTATTGATTTGTATAGGTTTTTTTTCGTTACTGAACATTTAGTTACCCATGAATTAAAATTTTTTTTAACTGAACATAAAGGTTATGAATTGATACCTATTTTGTTAGAAATGTTTCATAAATTAGATATTTTTAAATCTTTTGAATTAAAACAAATAATTTTAAATTTAAAACAGGATTTTAATATGGATTTAAAAATTTTCTTTAAAATAGTTAGAATATTATGTACTTGTCAACTTCAAGGGCCTAATTTGTTTGATTATTTGGAGCTTTTAGGCAAAGACAAAGTATTAAAAAATTTAGAGAAATTTAAATTAATTTTTGATTAGTTATTTTATTAAAACAACGTTATTTTTTATTTACTGTTATAAATAATTTAAATTGTTTGTATGTTTAAAAAATAAAGATAAAAAGGTTTTTTTGATGTTACAATTTTATAATTCTTTAACTGGTAGAAAAGAGGAATTTTATTCTTTAAATAATTCACAAGTTAATATTTATGTTTGTGGCCCTACTGTATATGATCATCTTCATATAGGTAACATTAGATCTTTAATTTTTTTTAATTTATTAAAAAAATATTTAATATCTATAGGTTTTAAAGTTTTTTTAGTTGTTAATATTACTGATTTAGATGATAAAATTATTCAAGTTGCTATCAAAAATAAAAGTACTGAGAAACAAATAACTGATTATTACAAAAAACAATTTTTTTATTTATTAGATAAATTAGAAATTCATGGAATTGATCAATTTCCTTTGGTTACTAATTATATAGATCAAATGATTTCATATATTAGCTTACTTTTGGAAAAAAAGTATGCTTATTTGACTAATGAAGGTGTTTATTTTTGTAATAATAATATTATTAATTATGGTTGTTTGAGTGGCCAAAAGATTAATAAATTGTATACAAACATTAATAAGAAAAATGTTTTTGTGAAACAAAATTCCGAAGATTTTGTTTTATGGAAAAAAACTAATATCGGTATTCGTTATTTTAGTCCTTGGTTTTTAGGTCGCCCAGGATGGCATACTGAATGTGTAGTCATGATTAGAGAAATTTTCCGAAACACTATTGATGTTCATGGTGGAGGTCATGATTTAAAATTTCCTCATCATGAAAACGAACAAGCTCAATTTATGGCTAGTGATGGTAAACCCTTAGCTCGTTATTTTATGCATATAGGACATGTTAATTATCATAATCATAAAATGAGTAAATCTTTGAATAATGTTGTTCTAGTAAAAGATTTATTGACTGAAATTAAAGATTCTAATATTATTAAATTTTTGTTTTGTCATTTTCATTATTTAAAACCTATTAATTATACTCAAGAATTGATTAATGAAATTAAAATTAAGTATTTTAAAATTTTAAAAATTTTAAACAAAGTTAATTTTACAATAATAATAAATAATTTTTATAATTACGAAATAAATAAAATTTATTTAAAACAATTCCATAAATTTATGAAGAATGATATTGATACTCCTAATGTTGTTACTTTAATTGAAAAAATGTTAAAAAATATTTTTAAAAATATAACTAATTTGTGGGTATTATCTGAATTATATTATACTTTAATTTATATTTTAAATAATTTAGATATTTCTATTATTTTAAATAATGTTACAGAACAGATGATTGAATATTATTATTTATGGCAGAGAGCTAAAAAATTAAAAGACTTCGATCAGGCAGATTTTTTTAGAAATATTTTATTACAACAGAATTTTATTTGATAATAAATTTTAAGTAATTATTATTTCGGAGCAGGTGAAAATATGAATAACGATATTAATAAAACAAGTTTGGAAAATTCTGCAATTAATGATTTCTTAAATCAAGATTTAAGTCATTTTGGTCTTACTACTTACGAAGTAACTCGAAGATTAAAAAATCAAAAACAATATAAATCAATCAATAATGATAAAAATATCTTGAGTATCATTTGTAATAATTTGTTTACATGTCTAAATTTGTTATTACTTGTGATTGTTATTATTATTTTGAAAATGCGACGTTATGATCAATTATTTTTTTTAATAGTTAATTCTTTAAATATTATTATTAGTATTGTTCAAGAAATTAAAATAAAAAAAACTTTGGATAAAATTAATTTAATTTTACCGAATAATATTAAAGTTATTCGGGATGGTTGTGTTATAGAAATTTCGAATTCTAATTTGGTTTTAGGTGATTGTTTAGTATTGGGATTAGGTAATCAAATTGTAGCAGATGTTTGTGTAAAACATGGAATTTTAGAAGTAAATGAATCATTTTTAACAGGGGAATCGAAATCAGTTTTAAAAAAAACAGGTGATATTGTATATTCTGGTAGTTATGTTATTTCAGGTTTAGCTTATGCTGATGTTATTTCTTTGGGCGAAGATACTTATGTTTCTAATTTGATTAAACAAGCTAAAAAATATCAAAAAATAAAAAACCCTTTAATGAAAACATTTTCAATGTTAGTGAAATTAATTTTTTTTGCCACAATACCTACTACTATAATTTTATTTTGTTCATATAAATTTAATTTTTATCACTTGAATGATGAACATTTATTAGGAATATGTGGTTTTATGTTAGGTATGACTCCTTCTGGATTATTCTTGTTAATGAGTATGATTTCTATTTTAGGTTTTATCAGGTTATTTAAACGTAAAGCTTATATGAAAGATTTGTTAGGCATTGAAATGTTGTCTCAAATAAATATATTGTGTTTAGATAAAACTGGTACTATTACTGATGGTAATATGAATGTTAAAAAAATTTTAAAATATTCTGCTGATGATACTATTAATGTACATTCTTTAATGGCTAATTTTGTTCAACATTTTTCTATTGATAATAATCCTACTCAAAAAGCCTTATATAATTATTTTAATGATTATTTCAATTCTCAAATCATTTATAAAGTAAAAAATCTACAAGCTTTTTCTAGTATAAGAAAATATAGTGCTATTGAATTTGAAGAATTAGGTACATTTTTATTAGGTGCTCCGGAATTTTTATTAAAACAAACAAATGAGATTCTTGAAAAAGATTTAAAAAAATATACTAATTTAGGTTATAGAGTGTTGTTATTAGTTCATACCAATGATCTTTTATTTAATATCGATAATAATACTGATTATCAAGTTATATCTTTGATTTTGTTAGAAGATATTATTAAAAAAGATGCTTATGAAACTATTAAGTATTTTCAAAATTTAGGTATTAAAATAAAAATTATTTCTGGTGATAATGCTTTTACTACAGGTTATATAGCTCAACGAATTGGTTTGATTAATTCGGTTAAGGAAAAATCTCTTAATTTAACTAATATAGAATCTGAAAAATTATGTGATTTATCTAATAAATATGATGTTTTTGGCAGGGCTACTCCGGAACAAAAAAAAACATTAATTTCTTGTTTTAAAAATAATAATCAAAAAGTTGCTATGATTGGAGATGGAGTTAATGATATTTTAGCTTTTAAAGAATCCGATTTATCTATCTCTATGGCTTCAGGAAGTAAAGCTGCTCAAAATGTTGCAAATTTAATTTTGATAAATTCTAAATTTGATTCTTTACCATCTGTTTTTTTAGAAGGTCGTAGATTAATTAATAATTTAGAAAAAAATTCTATTGTTTTTTTAACTAAAACTATTTTTACTTTTTTATTAGCTTGGATTACAATAATTAATAATTTTTTGAGTAAGAATTTAATTTTTTTTCCTTTTACTCCATTACAATTAAATTTTATTGATATTTGTTTTATTGGTATACCTTCTTTTTTCTTATCTTTAGAATCTAATTATAAACCTTTAAATAATTTCTTTATTAGCGATGTTTTAAAAAAATCAGGAATTTATGGCTTATTAATTAGTTTTAATTATATTTTGATATTAACTTTATATGCAGGAAAAATTAATAGTTTTCGATCTCATTATCAAATTTCTTATCTATTAACTTTAATAACTGCTTTTATTTTTGCTAGTATTTTATTTATGAATTGCTTTCCTTTTGATAAATTTAAAATAATTTTATTTTTCAGTATTATGTTTATTTTTTCTTTATTATTGATTATTTTTGTTTGGAAGATACCTTTTATTTATGAAATCGCGAGTGCTATTTGGGATGTTATTTTGATTAAATATTTTTATTTTATTATATTATTAGTGATTAATTTGTTAATTTTATTTCGAATTAATAAATAAGATTGATTTTAGAAGTTTCGAAAGAATTATATAGATATGGTAATTATTTATGGTAAAAACATAATTAAAGAAGCTCTTAAAGCTAAAAGAAAAATTTATTTTTTATATATTAATCCTCTTATGAAAGATAAAGTTTTTTTAAATTTTATATTACGTCATTATCCGAATTATTGTTATTTAGATAAACATCAACTAAATAATAAAGTTCAAAATAATAATCATCAAGGGGTAGTAGCAGAAGTTCAAGATTATTTATATAGAAAAGATTTATTGCAATATTTAAATGACAAATCAGATAGAATAGTTAAATTTTTAATTTTGGATGCTATTCAAGATCCTCATAATTTTGGAGCAATTATACGAACTGTAGAAGCAAGTGATTTTGATGGAATTATTGTAAGCAAAAAACATCAGGTTCCTTTAAATAGTACAGTAGCTAAAACTTCAAGTGGTGCTTTAGAATATGTTAATATTTTTTTGGTTTGCAATTTGTATCAAACTATTTTAACTATGCAAAAATTTAATTTTATAATTATTGGGACCGAAATCGGAATAGATAATAATTTAAACACTATTCCTTTAAATCAATCTTTAGCTATTATATTAGGTAATGAAGGCATAGGAATACGTTCTTTGTTAAAAAAAAAATGTAATTATTTAGTTAGTATTCCGACGCAAGGTATGGTTAATTCTTTAAATGTTAGTGTTTCGGCAGCTATTATTATTTTTTATTTATATATGAAAAATAAAAAATATTAATTTAATTAATTTAATTTATTTATTAATTTATTTAATCATGTTATGTTATAATATTGAGAAAAGATTATCTTGATTTAAAAGATTTATATTATAATATATTTTATTTATCTTTAGTAAGTTATTAAAATTTATAAGGTTATCGAAATTGTGAAAATATAATAATAATGGTTAAAAGTAATATTTTAATATGTCAAAATTGTTTAAGTCGTAATTATCGCGTTAAGATACATAATCGTAATCAAAAATTAGTTTTAAAAAAATATTGTTTTTGTTGCAAAAAACATATTATTCACGAAGAAACTAGATGAATAAAATTATCTGTAAATATAAAGGAGATAACTGTGGTATATAAAAAAATTGAAGAAAAACCAACAATTCCTTTAATGCAAGTTTTGCGGGAAGAATACAGCTTAATTAATATTTTTTGCGTTATTTTATCTATGATTTTTTTAGGAGTTTGTTGCAATTGTTTTCATCAATTTCCTGATCACTGGAGTATTTGTTTATTATTGCTATCTAGTGTTTTTTTTTTAATTAGTATTTTTCCTTTTGTACGGAATATTTTTTTTGATCTTCGTTTGGTAAGTTTTCCGACCAAAATCCAAATTATTAAGCAAATTATTCAGGTTTTTGTATTTACTGTTATTTTAATTTTGATTTTAAATTTATTTCAATATTTTTATGATGTTTATATGATATCTTTGCTTAAAAAAAATTGAATTAAAATTAATTTTATGATTAATTTAATTCATTAAATGATTAAATTTCAAAAATTATTAATGAAAATATATTTAGGTGTTTAAAATGCAATCAAAAATGAAAAATAATAAAATAATTGATAATGATGTAACTGATGAGGATAACAGTCTTTTGAAATCTCAATGGTATATTTTGCAAACTCAATCAGGTTATGAAAAAGTTGTTCAACAAGATTTATTAAAGATAGCTAATAGTGGTATTGGGATATCAAATTTGATTCATGAAGTTATTTGTCCTACTGAAAAACATATTAAAATTAAAGCTGATGGCACTAAAAAAGAAATAGAGAAAAAAATTTATATTGGTTATATTTTTATTAAAATGATTATGACAAATCAATCTTGGTTTATAGTTCGTAATATTCCTAAAGTAACTGGATTTTTAGGCACTATTAAAAAAGAAAAAGGTTCTAAACCTATACCTTTGACTGAAAGCGAAATTAATCCTATATTATTAAAAATGGGAATTATGTCTAAACCAAATTATGATCATTTAATTAATAAGCGAGTTCAAATTATAAACGGTTCATTTGTTGGCCAAGTAGGTAGAGTTTCTTTAGTAGATTATGAAAAAGATAAAATGATGGTCGAAATCGAGTTATTTGGCAGAGCAACACCTATAGAAATTTCTTTTTCTTCTTTTAAAGAAATAAATTAAATTAAAATAATGTTTTAAATTAGTTAAGAAATTTAATTAGTATGATTAAATATGTTATAATACTATGAATATTTTGGATATTTTGATTATTAAAATATTTAATTAATTGGATTTTCGTTTTGAAAATAATATTTTGTTATTTGTTAGTAATAAAATAGTTTTTTAAATTATTGAGAAAATGTTAAACATTTTTAGAAATAAAAAAAGGTTGGTATTAAATAAATTATAATGGCGAAAAAAATTGTTAAAAATATTAAATTACAAATTTTAGCTGGTAAAGCTAATCCTGCTCCTCCTATAGGACCTGTTTTAGGACAAGCTCAAGTGAATATTCCTTCATTTTGTTCTCAGTTTAATGAAGCTACTAAAGATAAATTAGGTTTTACTTTACCAGTAGAAATTACAGTTTTTGATGATAAAAGTTTTAAATTTATTGTGAAAACTCCCATTACAAGTGATTTATTAAAAAAAGCTACTAATATTTCGAAAGGTTCTTCTGATTCGATGAAAAATAAAGTAGCTACTATTAAATATGATCAAATTATAGAAATAGCAAAATTAAAAATGCCAGATTTAAATGCTTATTCCATTGAACAAGCTTCTAAAATTATAGAAGGAACTGCTATTAATATGGGGATTATTGTTGAAAAATAATAATTTATTATTTTTTAATCAATAAAAAAGAAAGGCATATTTTTATATTATAAAAGGATTAAAATTTATGACAAGAAGTAAAAGATATTTATCAATTAGTAAAAAAATAGACTTTAATCAGATTTATAAAATGCATGATGCTGTTGAATTATTGTATAATATCAAAACTGCAAAATTTGATGAAACTGCTGAATGCGTTTTTGTTTTAAATGTTGAACATAAAAAGGTAGATCAACATATACGTGGTTCTGTTGTTTTACCTTATGGTTTGGGGAAAAAATTTTGTATCGTTGTGATCGCTCAAGGAGAACAAGCTCAGAAAGCTAAAGAATTAGGTGTGGATTTTGTTGGTGATCAAGAATTAATTCGAAAAATCTCTAATGGTTGGACAGATTTTGATGTTTTGATATCTGTTTCTAGTTTTATGCCTTCTTTGACAAAGTTAGGAAAACTTTTAGGGCCTAAAGGATTAATGCCTAATCCTAAGTTAGGCACTATGACAGAGGATGTAGAACCGATTATAAAGGATATCCGAAAAGGTAGAATGGAATATAAAACGGATAAATTTGGTAATCTTCATTCGGTGTTAGGTAAATTATCGTTTAATAAAGAACAATTAACAGGCAATTTGGTTTTTTTATATAATCATTTAATTTCTATAAAACCTAAAACAGTAAAAGGTGAATTTATTAAAAATATAACCATCTCTTCTACTATGTCTCCGGGTATTAAAGTTGATCTTTTATCGATTAGATAAAATTTAAAATAATTATTTAAATTATTTTTTTAATTTTATTTTTTATAAAAGATTTTTTGCGATTATATTATATCGATAAATTTATATTTTTTAAAAAAAGGAAACAACAATTTATGTTAAAATCTACTATTAAAGAGAAAAGTAATTATGTTGATTATTTATCTCAAAATATTGATAATTCTAATTTAGTTGTTTTATTAGAATTTAAAGGATTAAAAGTGATTGATTTAACTAATTTACGCTGTCAATTGCGAAAATTAGTTTCATGTAAGTTTCAAGTAGTACCTAATAATATCATTAAAAGAGCTTTAACTAAGTCAAAATATGGTGAATTAACCGAATTTAAGAATCCCAAAGCTTTATTTTGGACTTTATCTAATTCTTCGGATATTTTTTCTTCTTTAAATGCTTTATACAAATTTTCTAAAATGAATGAATTTTTAAAAATTAATTTTGGGATTGTAGAAAATGAAATTTGTTCTCCGGAACAAATGGTTAAATTGGCGCAAATACCATCTAAAGCAGCATTGTTATCTATGTTGTTATTTAGTGTTTTGGTGCCTGTTAAAAATATAATTACTGTTTTAAAATTATTAATACAAAAAAAACAACAAATAGGGATTAATAATGATTAAAATTTTTTAATATTATATAGACATTTTTAAGTATTTGTTAAAATAAAAAAAAGAATTATAAATAGGAGATTAACAATGGCAGAAAATAATAAAATAGAGCAAATTATTCAATTTTTAGGTGATATGAAAGTTAAAGAATTACAAGAATTAGTAACTAAAATTCAAGATTCTTTTGGTATTGAAATGGAAAATGTTTCTAATGTAAGTGGTTCTACTGAAGATGTTAATAAAGAAAAAAATGAGCAAACAGAATTTAAAATTATTATGACTTCTGCGGGTCAATCTCGCACTGCGGTTATTCAATATTTAGTTAAAAATTTTGGTTTTAGCATCGGTGAATTAATATCAGCATGTCAAGCTGAAAATGCTAATTTATTAATTAAAGAAAATGTAAATAAAGAACAAGCTGAAGAAATTAAAAAACAAATAGAAAATTTAGGAGCTCAAGTGAAAATTGAATAAAAAAATATTTTATAAATTGGTTGCAAAAAATATAGTTTTAGGCGACAACAAAAATAAAATTTTTTTGATAAACTAAATATTTATTAAACCTGAGAACTAAAATAGGTATCTTAGGTTTTTTATTATCTTTATTGTTATTAAGTTTGTTTTTGATGTTTTGCTTATTAATAATTTATATTTTTTAAATTTAAATTCAATTTATGTTGATATTTATTGGGAGTTCTGAATAAAAAAATGAAAAAATATTGTAATGTAAAATATGGCAACAAGGTGGAACGACGAAATTATTCTAAGATGAAATATGATTTGGATTTACCAAATTTAATTGAAATTCAAACCAAATCATTTCAAGAATTTTTAAATTATGGTATTAAAACATCATTAAAAAGTATTTTCCCTATTGAGAGTTATAATGGTGATTTAAAGTTACATTTTAATGATTTTTTTTTAGAAGAACCTAAATTTAATGCTGAAGAGTCTAGAAAAAGGGGTTTTACTTATAGTGCGGAATTATTTTTAAATGTAACATTAGAAAATGTTATTACTCAACAAACTAAAAAAGCTCGTATATTAATGACAGATTTGCCTTTAATGACTGTTGCAGGAACCTTTATAATTAATGGTACAGAAAGAGTTGTAGTTTCGCAAATAGTTCGTTCAGCAGGAGCTTATTTTACTTCTAAATTAGATAATAAAATTAATAAAAATCGTTTTACTGCCCAAATTATTCCTACTAGAGGTGCTTGGATAGAATTTGAGCAAAATAATAAAGATTTTTTATATGCTAAGTTGGATCGTTCTAAAAAAATACCTTTAACAAAATTTATTCATGCTTTAGGTTTTGATACTCAGAAAGAAATTGAAAAAGCTTTCGGTATAAATTCTTTATTAGATTTAAGTTTTAATAAAGATAATGATTCTAATTGTAATGATGCTATTGTTGAGCTTTATTCTAAGTTACATCAAGGAGAAAGAGTTCCTACTAATGCGGCAAGAGAATTTATTCGTAATCGTTTGTTTGATAAAGATAAATATGATTTATCTTTAGTAGGACGATATAAGTTAAATCGAAAATTAGATGTTTTAAATAGAGCTGAAAATACTTTTTTAGCTCAAGATATTAAAGATTTAACCAATAATAAAATTTTATTTTCAGCTGGAACTTTTTTAAATTACGAAGTTATTAAAAAATTATCATTACATAGAGATAAATTTCGTGTAGAATTGGTTAATTCAGATTTTCATTTGCAAAATCAAAATCATGATAATAATTTATTTACTTATAGAAAAAATATAAATGATGATCAAATATATATTAAAGAAGATATTTTGCACTTCCAAACAGGACAAGTATTAATTAAGGCTGATACACTTTTAGATGATGATGTTTTGAAGATTTTATTAGAAACTCATAAATATAATATTGATGATAAAATTATGAAATATTTCGCTAATAAAGAATATGTTCATAAAGTTGTTAAAGATCGGCAAAAAGTTTTCAACGAAAGTTTAGAAGTTTATGTTGTGGATAATAAAAACAATAAGCGTTTTATTAAAATTATAGGTAACGATCAATCTGAAGATGCTGAAAATATTGTTTTATCTGATATAATAGCATCTATTAGTTATTATTTAAATCTTTATCATAATATCGGAACTATTGATGATATCGATCATTTAGGCAATAGAAGATTAAGATTGATTGGAGAACTTTTAAAAAATCAATTACGTGTAGGTTTGAATAGAACTAAAAAAAATATTAAAGATCGTATGTCTATTAGTAAATTCGAATCTATTACGCCAGGAGGATTATTTAATTTTTCTTCTCTTTCTATGGCTATTAAAACTTTTTTTTGTAGTTCGCGTTTATCTCATTTTATGGATCAAATTAATCCTTTAGCTATTATTACTCAAAAACGTAGAATTTCCGCTTTAGGCAGTGGAGGTATTGATCGTGATCGAGCAGGTGTAGAGTTAAGAGATGTTAACGATTCTTATTACGGTAGATTATGTCCTATTGAAACTCCGGAAGGCCCATCTATTGGATTGATTTGTTCTTTAGCTACTTATGCTCAAGTAGATAGATATGGTTTTATTGAGACTCCTTTTTTTAAAGTAATTCATGAAAATGGTAAATCAGTAGTATCCCATCAATATGAATATTTAACTTCTATTCAAGAAGAAAACCGTATTATTGCCACATCTTCGTCTTGTTTAAATGATGATTTTAGTTTTAAACAAACAAAAGTAATCGCTAGACGAAATGGAGAAATTAGTTTATATAATGTTGATCAAATTGATTATATAGATGTTTCTCCTAAACAAATTGTATCTGTAGCTACAGCATCTATTCCTTTTTTAGAACATAATGATGCTTCTAGAGCATTAATGGGTGCTAATATGCAACGACAAGCTTTACCTTTGCTAATTTCTGAAGCTCCTATTGTAGCTACCGGTATTGAACATAGAATAGTAAAAGATTCAGGGTGCGTTGTTGTTGCTGAAGATGATGGTATTGTAGTTTATGTAGATGCTAAAAAAATTATTATTGAGAATAACCATGGAGAACAAAAGAGTTATATTTTATCTACTTTTGATAAATCTAATCAAGATACTTTAATTTTACAAAAACCTATTGTTAAATTAAATGAAAATGTTCATAAAGGAGATATTATTGCTGACGGTTCTTCTACTCATCAAGGTGAATTAGCTTTAGGTAAAAATGTTACAGTAGCTTTTATGACTTGGGATGGTTATAATTATGAAGATGCTGTGATTTTATCAGAACGTTTAGTACAAGAAGATATTTTTACTTCTGTTCATATTAGTAAATATGAAATTCAAGTTAGGGAATTAAAGAAGGGTGCAGGAAGAGAAGAAATAACTCGAGAAATACCGAATGTTAGTGCTGAGGCTATTAAAAATTTAGATTCTCGAGGTATTATTATTCCGGGTTCTGAAGTTAATGAAGGTGATTATTTAGTTGGCAAAATTATTATTATTCCTCAAAGTTCTTTAGAAAATAATCCCTATGAAAAATTAATTCAAACAATTATTGGAGAAAAATCTCGCGATTATAAAGATGTTTCTTTGAAAGTACCTTGTGGCGAGAGCGGAATTGTTCAGAGTGTTCAATATTTTTCTGTTAAAAAAGGTGATTTTATTTCTACTCCTGGTGTTAATGAAATTATTAAAGTTTATATAGCTAAAAAAAGAAAAATCCGAGAAGGCGATAAAATAGCTGGAAGGCATGGTAATAAAGGAGTAATTTCTTGTATTGCTTCTAAAGTAGATATGCCTTATATGTCGGATGGAACTCCTGTAGATGTTATTTTAAATCCTTTAGGTGTACCTAGTCGGATGAATATTGGACAAATTCTAGAAATGCATTTAGGAATGGCTGCGTATAAATTAAATATTAAGGTAGCTACTCCGGTTTTAGATGGAGCTGATAATGAAGATTTAAAAAATATTATGCAAGAAGCTAATTTGCCTTTTGATGGAAAAATGATTTTATACGATGGTAGAACAGGTGAATCATATGATAATCCTATATCTGTCGGTATTTTGTATATGTTAAAATTATCCCATATGGTTGAAGATAAAATACATGCTAGAAATGTTGGAACTTATACTCTAATTTTACAACAACCTGGTAGTGGTCGTAATTTTTTAGGTGGCCAAAGAATTGGCGAAATGGAAACTTGGAGTTTATTGGCTTATGGAGCCGCTCATACTTTACAAGAAATTTTAACTTTGAAAAGTGATGATATTATAGGACGTAATCAATTGTATCATGCTATAGTTAATGGTTTACGTTTTCCTAAACCTTCTATTCCGGAAAGTTTTAGAGTTTTTACTAAAGAGTTACAAGCGTTAGGATTGCATGTAGAATTAATTAAAGCTGATACTAAAGATAATCAAATTAATCGTTCTTTAGTTTCGAATAATAAGGAGAACAAGAAGTAACCCCAATTATGTTAAATATGAAAATTGAAGATTTTACTTTAACTAAAAGAACTTTAAAAAATTTAAAATCTATAGGTATTAATAGTTTAAATGATATTAATAATTATCATTTAAATGAATTGGTTTCTTTATTAAATGAAGAATCTTTTCAAGAATTTATAGTTATTTTAAAAAAATATGGTCTTCCCGAATCTTTAAATAATTTAAATTTAAATCAAGAGGTTTTAGATATTTTATGTCAAAATAATATTTTCAATTGTTTCTCTTTATTAACAACTGATAAAGATGTTTTGCTTAGGTTATTTAGTTATAATCGTTCTCATCAGGATCTTTTAATGAATATTTTAAATTTATATAATGGTTCGAAAAAGAATTTTAATCAGAAAATTGATAATTCTGTTGCAGATATAGAAGATATCATTTTGAAAAATGAGAATAATGAAAATGCATCTGCATCTTCATGGATAATTGATAAGGCCATTTTTGCAAATAATAGCAATCGAGAATATGATTATTTTAAGATTCGTTTATCTTCGCCTCATGAAATTCGTCAAAAATCTTATGGTGAAGTTGTAAATTATGAAACTATTAATTATCGTACAGCTAAACCGGAAAAAGGAGGATTATTTTGCCCAATTATTTTTGGTCCTGTTCAGGATTTACAATGTATATGTTCTAAAAAACAAACTTTAAAAAAAGGTCAAATTTGTTCTAAATGTGGTGTAGAAATTACAGAACAATTAGTTAGACGGGAAAGAATGGGTCATATTGATTTAGCTGCTCCTGTAGTTCACACATGGTTTTTGAATAGTTTACCTAGTCGTTTAGCTATTTTATTAGGAATGAAAGCTAAAGAATTGGCAGAAATTGTTTATTATGTATCATATATAGTTATTAATCCTGGTAATAGTGATTTAACTAAATATAGTATTATATCTGAATTAGAATATGGTCAATATTTGGAACGTTGTGATAATAATTTTGTCGCTTTAACTGGCGCTGAAGCTGTTAAAACTATGTTAAAAGAATTGAATATGGCAGAAACTATTCAGTCATTAAGGTTAGAATTAAAACAAGCATCTAAGCAAAAAAGAGATTTAATTGTTAAAAGATTAGAATTGATGGAATCTTTTTATCATTCTGATAATAAACCGGAATGGATTGTTTTAGAAGCTATTAATGTTATTCCTCCTAGTTTAAGACCTATAGTTGCTTTAGAACAAGGTGTACGTTTTGCTTCTGCTGACATTAATGATTTATATCGCAGAATTTTAAATCGTAATAATCGTTTAAAAAGACAATTAAAACAAAATGCTCCTAGATTAATTATTAAAAATGAAAAAAGAATGTTACAAGAAGCTGTAGATGCTTTATTTGATAATGCTAAATCTAGTAAAAAAAGCACTTCTAATATTGAACGTAATAAACCTTTAAAATCTTTATCAGAAATGTTAAGAGGTAAACAAGGACGTTTTCGTCAAAATTTATTAGGAAAAAGGGTAGATTATTCTGGTCGTTCTGTTATTATCGTAGGACCTGATTTAAAATTACATCAATGCGGTATTCCTCGGCAAATGGCTATTGTTTTGTTTAAACCTTTTGTATTAAATAAATTACAAGAATCTAAAGGTATTGATAAAAAAAGTGCTAATATTTTATACGAAAAAATGAACGAACATGTGTGGAAATTATTAGAAGAAGTTGTTCAAGAACATCCTGTTTTATTAAATAGAGCACCTACTTTACATCGTCAAGGATTACAAGGTTTTCAAGTTAAATTAATTGATGGTAAAGCTATTAGATTACATCCTTTAGTTACTTTGGCTTTTAATGCAGATTTTGATGGAGATCAAATGGCTGTTTATGTTCCTCTTTCTGTAGAAGCTCAAGCTGAAGCTCGTTTATTAATGTTATCTTCTTATAATATATTGGATCCTAAAAATGGTAGTCCAGTTTTATCTCCTTCTCAAGATATGGTTTTGGGAAATTATTATTTAACTATCGAAGAAACACGAAAACGTATTATAAAAGGTTATAATTCTGATAGCAGAAACGAACAACATCGTTATAAACATCGCAACGAAGGTAAAGTTTTTAATGATTTACAAGAAGCTGAATTAGCTTTTTATAATAAACAAATAGCTTTACATACTCGTATTTTAGTACGTGTTTCTAATATTTCTTCTTATTTTGATGATAATCAAAAAAATAAATATTTAGTTACTACATTAGGTAAATTGATTTTTAATAGTATTTTGCCTAATGATTTTCCTTATTTGCAAGAACCTACCATATTTAATTTAGAAATAAAAACACCAGATGTTTATTTTATACCTAAAGGTGTTCATTTGAATGAATATTTGAATAATATTCCTGCTCCGGAACCTTTTAAAAAACGTTTTTTGTCGCTTATAATTGATCGTGTTTTTAAAAGAAGTAATATTTCGGAAACATCTAAAATGTTAGATGATATTAAAAATTTAGGTTTTAAATATTCAACTATGTCAGGTGTAACTATTTCTCACGCAGATATTAATGTTTATTCTAAAAAAGATGAATTAATAGCTCAAGTAGAAAATAAAATTATAGAAATCGAGAAATGGCACGACAAAGGATTTTTAACCACTAGCGAAAAAAAAAGTTTAATTATTCAAGAATGGAAAAATGTTCGTAATGTTATCCAAGAAGGTTTGATGCAAGAATTTAATCAAGATAATCATTTATTTATGATAAGTGATAGTGGTGCTCGTGGTAATGTTTCTAATTTTGCACAATTATCTGGTATGAGAGGTTTAATGCATAGTCCTACTAATAATCAATTAGAAATCCCTGTTAAATCTTCTTTTAAAGAAGGTTTGAATGTGCATGAATTTTTTATTTCGACGCATGGAGCTAGAAAGGTTTCTACTGATACAGCTTTAAAAACAGCTGAATCAGGATATTTAACTCGTCGTTTAGTTGATGTTGCTCAAGATGTGATTATTATGTTAAATGATTGTGGTAGTGATAAAGGTGTTTATGTAACTTCTTTAGAGCAAGATGGTAAAGAGATTATTTTGTTACAACAACGTTTATTTGGTCGTTATATAGCACAAAGTATTGTAGATCCTTTAAATAAGCAAGTTATAGTTAATTTTGGGGAATTGATTACTCGTGAAATAGCCGAAAATATTGTAAAAATTGGATTTTTATCAGTGAAAATTAGAAGTGTTTTAACATGTAATTCTGATTATGGTATTTGCGCTAAATGTTATGGTTTAAATTTAGCCACTAATAAAGCAGTTGAGATCGGAGAAGCTGTTGGTATTATTGCTGCCCAATCTATTGGTGAACCTGGTACTCAGTTAACTATGAGAACATTTCACACAGGAGGGGTTTTATCGGTTTCTGATATTACTCAAGGATTGCCACGTATTCAAGAATTATTTGAAGCTCGTAAGCCTAAAGGTAAAGCTTTAATAAGCGAATATGATGGTGTAATTAAAGAAATTAAATCTAGTAATCTTTATTCATCAGATATTATTATAGTTTCAGCAATTAATCCTCAACAAGAATATATTTATACTGTAGATTCTAATTTAGATATTTTAGTTAATGATGGCATGGCTATAAAAGCTGGACAACGTTTAACTTCTGGTTCAATAGATTTAAGGGAATTATTGCGTATTAGTTCTGTAGTAACTACTCAAAAATATATTTTGGAAGAAGTACAGCAAGTATATCAATCTCAAAGCGTTTATATCAGCGATAAACATATCGAAATTATTATTCGCCAAATGTTTAAACAAATTTTAGTTATTTCTGAAGGAGATAGTAATTTATTACCGGGATCTGAAGTTTCTATTAAAGAATTTAAAAGAATAAATATGCAATTAATTAAACAAAATAAAAAATTAGCAGCTGGACGTCCTATAGTTTTGGGTATTACAAGATCTTCTTTAAAAAGCGATTCTTTATTATCTGCGGCATCTTTTCAAGAAACTACTAAAATTTTAATTGATGCTACAATTAAAGGTCAAAAAGATTTTTTATTAGGTTTAAAAGAGAATGTTATTTTAGGAGGTTTAATACCTGCCGGAACTGGAATTTTAAATCATTCTTTATTTGAATATCCTTTAACAGAAGAAGACAAAAATAAATAATTTTTAATGAATAATTGTTAATCATAATTTATAAATTAAATTTGACTATATATTTTTTATTTTGGAGCTAGTTGTTATTGTTAAGTTTTTAAATAATCTTGTTTTAACTACATGAAGTTTATATTGACTTTTATTCAAAAAAAAGATAAAATTTAGGTCGTCTTATATTTCTAATTACCAAAAATAACAAAGAAAGGTTTTATTATTTAAATATGCCTACTATTTCTCAGTTAATCAGAAAACGAAGAGTAAAAAAAAATACTAAAACCAAATCACCAGCTTTATCTGTTCGTTTTAATATTTTAAAAAAGAAATTTAAAAATATTAATTCTCCTCAAAAATCTGGAGTTTGTTTGAAAGTATATACTACTACTCCTAAAAAGCCTAATTCTGCTTTAAGAAAAGTAGCTAGAGTTCGTTTGTCAAATCGTCAAGAAGTGACAGCTTATATTCCTGGTATAGGTCATAATTTACAAGAACATAGTCTTGTGTTAATACGAGGTGGTCGTGTTAAAGATTTACCTGGAGTTCGTTATCAAGTTATTCGAGGAGTTCTTGATACTGCTGGAGTAGATAATCGAAAACAAGGTCGTTCCCGATATGGTGCGAAAAAATAAGAATTTATTAAAATGTAAATAAATTAAGGTGTATAAACTTATGTCTCGTAAAAAAAGTTTTAAAAAAAGAACATTACTTTTAGATCCTATTTATAATTCTGTTTTAGTAACTAGAGTTATTAATAAATTAATGAAAGATGGAAAAAAAGATATTGCTTGTTCTATAGTATATAATTGTTTATCTCAGGTTAAAATGTTAACAAAAAAAGAACCCATTGAAGTTTTGAATGAGGCCTTTAATCATATTATGCCTTTAGTAGAATTACGTACACGCACTATCGGGAGTCAAAAGTATCAAGTTCCTTTAGAGGTGTCAGTAGAAAGACGTTATTCTTTAGGTTTGAAATGGTTAATTATGGGAGCACGTAAACGTAATGAAAAAAGTATGCAAGAAAAACTTGCTCAAGAAATTATTTCTGCTGCGTCTGGAACAGGATTAGCAGTTAAAAAACGCGAGGAAATTCATCGTATGTCTGAAGCTAATAGAAGTTTTGCTCATTATCGTTGGTAAAATCACTGCTTTTAATATTTTTAACTTAAAGGAGGTAATATGGGAATTGAATTAGAATTAAGTAAAATACGTAATATCGGTATTATGGCTCATATCGATGCAGGAAAAACTACTACTACTGAAAGAATTTTATTTTATACCGGAAAAATTCGTATAGCTAAAGAAACTCATGAAGGTTTAGCTCAAATGGATTGGATGGACCAAGAAAAAGAAAGAGGAATTACAATTACATCAGCTGCTACTACTGTTTTTTGGAATAATTGTAAAATTAATATTATTGATACTCCAGGACATATTGATTTTTCTTCAGAAGTTAATCGTTCTTTACGTGTTTTGGATGGTGGTGTAGTAGTTATAGATGCTCAAGCCGGAGTAGAACCGCAAACAGAAACAGTTTGGCGTCAAGCAACTTATTATAAAGTTCCTCGAATTGTGTTTGTTAATAAAATTGATAAATTAGGGGCTAATTTTGAAAATGCTATCGCTAGTTTAGAGAAAAGATTAAATGTTTTTGCTTATGCCATTCAATGGCCTATCGGTGTAGAAAATAATTTTCGTGGTTTTGTTGATTTAATAGAAATGCAAGCTTGGGAATATTCTTCTAGTCCTGATCGAGAAAATCAATTAATTCCTATTCCTGAAGAACTAAAAGAACTTGTTAATTCTAAAAGACAAATATTAATAGATAAACTAGCTTCTTTAAATGACGAATTATTAAATAATCTTTTGGAAAATGAGCCTATTTCTACTACTCTCATTAAAAAAGCACTTCGTCAAGCCACTTTAGAAGTTAATTTTTTTCCAGTTTTATGTGGTTCAGCTTTAAAAAATAAAGGTATTGTTCCTTTATTAAATGCTTTAGTAGATTTTTTGCCTTCACCTTTAGATTTACCCGATATTAATGGTTATGATAAAAATGAACAACCTATTGTTCGTAAAATTAATTTTAAAGAGTCTTTTATTGCATTAGCTTTTAAAGTTATGACAGATTCTTTCGGACGTTTAACCTTTATACGTATTTATTCAGGTTGTTTAAAATCTGGTTCTTATGTGCAAAATAATAATAAAAATATTACAGAACGTGCTTCACGTTTATTATTAATGCATGCTAATTCTAGACAAGATATTAAAGAAGCTTATGCTGGTGATATTGTAGCTGTAATTGGTTTAAAAAATACTATTACAGGAGACACTTTGACATATGAAAATGATTTTATTTTGTTAGAAAAAATGAGTTTTCCTGAACCAGTTTTACAAGTTGCAGTAGAACCTGTTTTTTCCAAAGAACAGGACAAAATTAGTTCTGCTTTGTTTAGTTTTACTCAAGAAGATCCGACTTTTAAATTTACTGTAGATCCAGAGTCAAAACAAATGATTGCTGCTGGAATGGGTGATTTACATTTGGATGTTCTCATGGAACGTTTAAAAAGAGAATTTCAAATTCAAGTAAAAGTGTCAGAACCTCAAGTGGCTTATCGAGAAACTTTAATTAGTTCTATAGAAGTTGATGGAGAATGCAAACATCAAACAGGAGGCCGCGGGCAGTATGGTTATGTGCAAATTTTGTTTGAACCTAATCCTGGAAAAGGTTTTGAATTTGTTAATAATGTTAAATACGGTGCTATCCCGCAAAATTATATTCCAGCTGTATCTAAAGGTTTACAAGAATCTTTATCTAGTGGTATAATCGCTGGTTATCCTTTAACCGATATTAAAGCAACTTTATTTAGCGGTGCTTTTCATGAAGTGGATTCTTCGGAATTTGCTTTTAAATCTGCTGCAGCAGCAGCTTTGCGAAAATTACGTAATAGCAAATTAGTTGTTATTTTAGAACCTATTATGAAATTAGAATTAATTACTCCTCATGAATATATTGGTAATGTTATCGGAGATTTAATTTCGCGTAGAGGTCGTTTAGAGAATCAAGAAAACATAGGTATGGTTATGAAAATTCAGGCTTTTGTTCCTTTAGCAGAAATGTTTAAATATTCAAGTAGTTTGCGTTCTAATACTCAAGGAAGAGCTAATTTTTCTATGGAATTTTTTAAATATGAAAAAGCTCCTGACCATATCGCTAATAAAATTATTGAATCACGTAATAAATAAAATTTATAGATATAACATTATTTATTAATATTTCGGTTATTATAAATAATTAATTAATTATTTTAGTACAAAAATATTAAATGGAGAAAAAATAAAATGTCAAAAGAAAAAATAAATATTAAAGAAGAAGCGCAAATAATTAAACCTCATTTAAACTTAGGAACTCTTGGTCATGTAGATCACGGAAAAAGCACTTTAAGTTTAGCTATTAATAATTATTTAGCCGCAAAAAATTTAGCTAAATTTCGCAAAGATATTAAAACTTTAGATAAAACTGTTGAAGAACAAGAACGTGGTATTACTATTAACGCTCATCATTTGGAATATGAAAGTGACACTCGTAATTATGCTCATATTGATTGTCCTGGTCATAAGGATTATATTAAAAATATGATTACTGGAGCAGCTCAAATGGATGCAGCTATTTTGGTAGTTTCGGCTGCTGATGGTGCTCAACCTCAAACTCGCGAACATATTTTATTAGCTAAACACGTAGGAGTTCCTAATTTAATAGTTTTTTTAAATAAATGCGATAAAGCTATTCCTGATTTAATACCTTTGGTAGAACATGAAATACGTGAAATTTTAACTAAAAATGGTTATAATGGATCAGAAATTCCTATTATTCAAGGATCTGCTTTAAAAGCTTTAGATGGTGATCAAAGTTATTTATCTAAAATTGCAGATTTAGTAGCAGAATTGGATAAATTACCTTTGCCTATTCGTGATATTGATAAACCTTTTTTGATGCCTATTGAAGATATATATTCTATTACAGGTCGTGGAACAACTGCTTCTGGTAGAGTAGAAAGAGGTAAATTAACTTTAGGCGAAGAAGTTCAAATTCTTGGTTTAGATAAAGATACTTCTACTGTCGCAATTGGTTTGGAAATTTTTAAAAAATCTAGAACCCAAATTCAAGCAGGAGATAATGCTGCTATTTTATTACGTGGTATTAAACATATTGATATTAAAAAAGGTCAAGTAATAGTGAAACCGAATTCTTTAAAGGTATATTCTAAATTTAAAGCAGAAGTTTATATTTTAACCGAAGAAGAAGGTGGTCGTAAAAAATCATTCAGAACTAATTATAGACCTCAATTTTTCTTTAGAACTGCTAATGTTACAGGTGTTATTACTTTGCCTAATAATATTGCTGTAGCGATGCCAGGTGATAATGCGACTATTGAAGTTGATTTAATTAAACCTGTTGCGTTAGAAGTAGGTACTTCTTTTGCTTTTCGTGAAGGCGGTAAAACTATTGGTTCAGGAAAAATTATTGAAATTTTACCGAATTAATTAAAGTTATTTAATTATGAAAGAAGACTAGTGTATAGTCTTTTTTTATATTTTTAATCATATTAAAATTTTTATCATTTAAATATTTAAATTATGAAATTATTATTTTGATATTTAAATTAATAAATTGATTTTTGATTTAATTGATTTAAATCTTTTAAATTTATAAAAGTATTTTAAGTTGATTTTTGTTAATTAATTTAATTAAAATAAATAATAATAAATTTAAAAATAAAAATTTAAAATTAATAATGAGTAAAATTGTTTTATTAATAATAATTTTTTGTTTTATTATTTAATTATCTATTTGTAAATTTTATAATTTTACCCAAATTCAAGTTAGTAAGGTAATTAAAGAATTTATCGAAAGATATAAGATTTGTATTTTTTCAGTTCTTAGAAGAGTTAATTATTTACGAATAATAGCAAAATTAATTTTTTGCGAAAAAAGATTACATATATTTCAATTTTATTAATATATCATAATTAAGTTTATTTTAAATAATTTTGGTTTTTTGCTAAAATTATAAATATAGTGTAAAAAAAGGAGTTATTCACATTATTAAACATAAAAAAAATAAAAAAGAAAATTTAAAAATTAGTTTTCTATATAACGAAAAAGTTCCTGCCGGAGAATATTTGGTTATCAATAATCAAGGAAAACAATTAGGAATTTTTCAAAAAGAACAAATATTTGATCTAGCTGAACAGCAAAATGAAGATTTTGTTTTAATTAATACTCATTCCAATCCTAAAGTAGTGCGTTTGGTTAATTATTCCAAATTTTATTATGAACAACAAAAAAAAATTAAACAAAATCGTAAAAAACAGCATAATCAAATAAATATTAAAACTATTTGCGTAAGTCCTCGTATTCAAGATAATGATTTATATGTTAAAATTAAAAAAGCCGAAGATTTCTTAAAAAGCGGACATAAGGTAAAAATTAATATGCTTTTACCAGGTAGAATGGCTATAAATCCTAGTATTGGTAGTGATATTTTTAAGAAAATTATATCAGCTTTAAATTTAGTCTCGAAGGTAGATATTCCTCCTAAAATAGAAGGAAATCAAATCAATTCTTTGTTAGTTCCTTTAAAGTCTAATTAATTTTAATTATTAGTTTATTTGAATGTTTTTATGCATTTAGTTTTTTGCTTAAAAAAATAGAAAGAAATAATGGTAATTGATTTTGAAAAAAAAAACACATAAAGGTTTAAAAAAACGTATCAAAATTACTAAAAATGGTAAATGGTTACGCAAACATGCTTTTAAAAATCATTTAGCCGGTTCCAAAACTACTAAACAAAATAGACAATTAAGAGGGTTTACTTATGTAGATTCTTCAGATTTAAAACGTATTAAAAATTTAATTTAGCAACTTTATATAAATCTAAAGAAAGAAGAAGAGTCATGGTTAAAGTCAATTTAGTTCCAGCTCGACGTAGACGTCGTAAGAAAATATTAAAATTAGCTAAGGGTTATGTAGGTTCTAAAAGTACTATTTATAAAACTGCTCATGAACAAGTAATGCGTTCTTGGCAATATGCTTATGTTGGTCGTAAAAGAAATAAAAGAGATTGGCGTTCTTTATGGATCCGTCGTATTAATGCTGGATGTTCAGAAAATGGTATGAATTACTCCTCTTTTATATATGGTTTAAAATTAGCTGGTGTTGATTTAAATCGTAAAATTTTATCTAATTTAATTATTAATAAACCTGAAATGTTTAAATTTTATATCGAATTATCTCAAAAAAGTTTGCTTGATTTTAAGAAAAATAAATTAACAAAAAATATTTCTAAATCTACTTTAGATTCAACAGATATTTCGAAATCTGATTTAAATTCAGATTTTTATGCTTTAAATTCACAAAATATTAAACAAGATTTTCCAGATACTATTGTCCAAAAACCTGTAACCGATAATATTGGTGGAGATTTAAAATCTAAAAATTTAGATATTTTTGCAGATAATGAATTTACAATAAACTTATCATCTTTGCAAAAAATGAATTTATTAACTTTGCGTCAGTTAGCAAAAAAAAATAACATTAATAAAGTATCTAAGTTGAAAAAAGCAGAATTAATTAATTTGTTACTGGAAACATTGTAAAGAAAATTCAATTTTATTATAGATTTTTTTAGAGAGGTTCAACAAATATGTATGAAATTAAAAAAATAACTTTTCAGAAAATTATTTTAAATATTTTAATAACTATTTTATTTTTATTAAGTGCCGTAACATGCTTTGAACCTCAATATTTTTCTATAAAAGGCATCCGAATAATTGATATTTTATTAGGAATTTTATTATTATTATTTAATTATTATTTTGTATTTGTAAATTTTAAAAAAAATTCAGGATTAAAAAAGTTTTTCTTTTTAATAGAAACATGTTTATTATCACTTATTTCTGGTAGTTTGTTTTTGTCTTTTTTAATAACTAATGTTTTTGTAAAAAAATTGTTAAATTTAAGCAATATTATTAGTTATATTTTAATGATTCATTGTTTTATTTCTTTGCATTTGTTTGGATGGAAAAATAATAAAATGAATATTTGGAGTTTAAACGGTTATTTAGTAACTTTTGGGACAAGTTGTTTTTTATTAGGAAAAAATATTGATTTTTCTTACATAATTTTAAGAATTTTTTCTGTTTTGTTTGGTTTTTTATTTTTATTCTATCTATTTATTGTGATTAATCAAATTTTTAATTATAATAAAATAACTGTGAAATAATCAAAAAAATAATTTTTTTGAAAAAGGAGATCGCATCAAAAAATGTCTGATTTATTAATTAAAATTAAAGAATTAACTATGTTAAATGGTATTTCTGGTCAAGAAAAACAGATTACAAATTATGTTAAAAATAATATTATTTCTTCAGTAAATAAAATAGAATATGATAATTTAGGTAGTTTAATAGCTTATAAAGGGCAAAATGGTCCAAAAATTATGTTGGCTGGTCATATGGATGAAATTGGTTTAATGGTAACCGAAATCACAGACAATGGTTTTGTTAAATTTCAAACTATAGGCGGTTGGCTACCGACAGTTATGTTAGCTCAACTTTGGCAGATTCATACTAATAAAGGTATTATTTGGGGTATTACTGGTGCTAAACCTCCTCATTCTTTGAGCTCAAACGAACGTAATCAAGCTCCTAATATGAAAAATTTGTTTTTAGATATAGGTGTTTCCACTAAGGAAGCAGCTCAACAACTAGGAGTTGCTATCGGAAATATGATCACCCCTTATTTAGAATCTCGGACTTTGGGGGATGAAAATTTTATATTGGCTAAAGCGATAGATAATCGTGCGGGAGTGTTAATTGTTACTGAAGTATTACGCAAATTACAAAATAATCCTAATCAATTTATAGGTGCTTTTACAGTTCAAGAAGAAGTTGGTTTAAGAGGGGCTATTACTAGTGCTAATAAGGTCAAACCTGATATTGCTATAGCGGTAGACGTGTGCGTTGCTAATGATGTTCCTGGTAATCAAAATTCATCAATTAGTTATTTAGGAAAAGGACCGCAAATATCTTGTTATGATCACGGATTAGTTGCTCATACAGCTTTAAGAGAATTTGTATTAAAAGTGGCTCGAAAAAATAATATTCCTTTTCAAGAAGCTGCTCCAGAAGGCGGAACTACAGATGCTGCTGCCATGCATACGCGTCATATAGGTGCTGCAGCGTTAGTAATTTCGGTACCTACTCGTTATATACACTCTCACGCGTCTATTGTTCATCAACAAGATATAATTCACACTATTAATTTATTAACTTTATTAATAAAGCAATTAGATCAAAAACAGGTTCAAGAAATTTTATTTAGTTAAAATTATTAATAACGGATTAAACTAAAAATATTTATAATTTAAATGATGTCTCCTAAGAAGCCTAAATTTCTTGCTATCTAACCAATAACCAGGGCTGATAAACTCTGAAAGGAGATGGTCGGTTTGACAAACGAAAGAATGTCAAATTACAGCAGACCATAAAAGCGGGTTGCGACAAAAGCAAATTAGTCAAGAGGACCCTGCTACCAAATAATTCGATGGAGAAGCCTGCAATGGCCTAAGAAGGAAATTGATGTAATGACAAAACCTGTCTCGGAAGTTGCTGAAACGGACAGTCCAGAATCTACTAATAAATATTACAATATTGAGTAGTTTATCAGCTAAAGAAAACCTGGGAGAATAAGATTCCTGATTGATCTTTAAAATTATCGAATAAATTTTTCATATTTAATTAGGTTGCTACGAACCAAGGAGTAGAAACATCCGGAATCGATCATAGAAACATAAGTTAAGTAATATTAATTTAATGAAATTAAATAATGATCACCAAAAATACGTTCGTAATTAAGACAACTCGAATCCGGTTAAAAGATTGTATCTTCCGTAAGGAAAGGATAAAACCAGATCTTTAATGCAAGATAGAATTATCCTACAAGCGATAGAACAATTATTAACTCCTTATTTAATGGTTCAAGTCATTATCTTATATTTTCGTATGACAAGGAATTTAAGTCAACTAACGTACTCGAAATACATTACTGAATCCATTTGTTTAGAGACACTACCACAGACAAATGGCAAAAAACCTCCATCGTTAGAAGTTTCACTAATATTAATAGTTTTTATTGTTTTATTTTAGTTGTTAATGAAATTTAAAATATTCCAAAGGAAAAGATATTAAGAAAAATGAAAAGAACTTATCAACCTAGTAAAATTAAACGAAAAAGAACACATGGTTTTTTAAAACGAATGTCTAATTCTAGTGGTCGCCGTCTTTTATCTAATAGAAGATCTAAAGGACGTTATCAATTAACAGTTTAGTATTATGAATAAAATTAAAATTTTTATTTTTTATAATATTTTAATTAATCAAATTTAAAAAATTATTATGATGAAAAAAAAATTTATTTTAAGCAAAAATAAAGAAATTAATTTAATTTTCCGACACGAAAACAAAAGTGTAGCGAATTATTTTTTTAAAATATATTATATTTATTATAATAAAACTTTGAATTTTAAATTTGCTTTAAGTATTAACGGGCGCAAAAGATGCTCATAAT
>NZ_MWKN01000001.1 GCF_002009625.1 Candidatus Phytoplasma citri | reverse complement strand
AATAAAAAAATTTAATTAAATAAATAAATTTATTAAATTAATAACCTTTCCAAGGATTTTTATTTATTTATTAACAAAAAAGATGAATATGCTGAAGCACTTAAAAAAAATTGCAAAATTGCTAAAGATAATTGGTCTTAAGGCGCAAAAATTAAAAAAAATCAAATAATTACAAAAAATGATAGAAAAGTTTAAACAAATTGATAAAAAAATGGTTTTTTATTTAATCGATCAATTCCAATTAACTCTAAATTTAACAGGGCGCCAAAGAGGCCTAAATTTCGTGCTATCTAACTAATAGCCAGAGCCGATAAACTCTGAAAGGAGATGGTCGGTCTGATAAACGAAAGAATGTCAGATTACAGCAGACCATAAAAGCGGATTGCGACGAAAGTAAATTAGTCAATAAGATGCTGTGAGGTGTTCCCAAACTTTAGACACTTTTTATTTTTTAAAAACTCTTGAAGACTAACTCTTAAGTTAGTCTTTTTTTTATTTCTAAGACTAAAAAAAATAATTTCCTGTCTTTTCTAAAAATATTTTTAGAAAGGAATTGCATGTTAAGACAAGAATTATTTAAAGAATTTTTAAAAAATAAAAAGAATTTAGCAATACGAGATCAATTAATTGAACTTCATCTACCTTTAGTTAAAAAACTAGTTTATCAATTTAAATATTATCCGCGTTGTTTAACCCGCGCCGATTTAGAACAAGAAGGAATTTTAAGCTTAATGAAAGCCCTCGATAATTACATAGATTTAGGTTATGATTTTTTAGCTTATGCGAAACCCCATCTTCAGAAAGCGATTTCCGAAGCCATTCGAAAAATGACTAAATCGATTACTTTAGTTAGTTGGGTAGATCATTATCATTATCCTTTAACATCGCCCTTATTAACACCGCATCAACACTGGTTAAAACAAGGGCATCATGAACTTTTTTTAAAAAAAATGAAGACGACATTAAGTACAAAGGAATTTAAAATTATTCATTTAAGTTTTGGGATTCCTTTATGTAATATCCATGAAAATTACCAAAGCTGTTATACCAACACCGAAATTGCTAAACAATTCAATTTATCTTTAAAACAAGTCGAAGATATGAAAGCGCAAGCGATTCAGAAATTAAAAAAAAATTATCGAAAGAGCCATAAATGATGTTAAACAAAGTCCAATTAATTGGCTGTTTGAGCCATGATTTAGAAAAACAATATATTAATAGCCATCGCGAACAAATCCCCAAAATTGATTTTCAATTAGCTGTCAATCACAAAGAACAAGCCTAATTTATTCCTTGTGTCGCTTTTCGGAAACTAGCGGAAAACATGAGTCAATATTTACATAAAGGTTCCAAAGTATATGTCGAAGGGAGTTTATCAATCCAAAAATATCAAAATCACCAAGGCCAAACAAGAATAATGACCAAAGTGATTCTCCAAAATGTCATCTTTTTAGATCATAAACCTTTAGACAATTTACCTTTTTAACGATAACTAATTAATAAGTAATCAAAAAATAACTAATTAAGGAGTAAAAAGTGAAAATAAGTTATCCGGTTTTATTAACCATTTCTTATTTATTTTTCATTATGAGTAATATAATGATCTTATTTTTTGATTTGGAATTAGGATTAAAATTTAACGCGACCATTAGCATCTTTGCCGATCTTTGCTTTTTAGGTTATTTATGGCGTCCAGATGAAAATTAATTGGATCGGTTGTAAACAAAAACTTTTACCCCAAATCATTCCCCATTTACCCGAATCATTTAAAACTTATTATGAACCTTTTTTAGGGAGTGGGGTTCTTTATTTTTATTTAAAACCCGCCAAAGCAATTTTAAACGATTACGATCCCGAATTAATCACGCTGTGGCGTCAAAGTTTCCAAAATCCTGATCATTTTGTCCATAAGGTCCAAAAGATAGAAAATTATCTTTACCAACATCGTGACCAAACACAACAAAAACAAGCCTTTAAGCATTTATTAAATCAATATAATCAAAATTCCCGAAAAAGCAAAAAATTAACTAGGTCAGCTATCTTTTATGTTTTAAATAAATACGCTTTTCGGGGGATTACACGTTATGATCGCCACAATAATTTAAAAGCAACTTTTGGTTATAAACCGAAACAAAAAACGCCCATCATTAATTTAAACCAATTAATCGCCTACCAACATCACTTCCAAAAGAACAAACATGGTTTATATTGTAGGGATTTTCGAAAAATCATCGCCTCTAGTCAACAAGGCGATTTTCTTTTTATCAATCCCCCCTATTACTATGAAGGGATGAAAGAAAAAGATTTTTACCAAAAACCATTTTCTTTTACTGATCAGCAACAATTAGCTACGGCGTTACATCAAGCGATCAAAAGGGGTGCCAAATGGTTATATACCAATTACGAAACAACCCCAATTCTTAATTTATTCCCTAACTCTAACCTCATTAAAACCAAAACCACAACCAGTCATTGTCTCACTCAAAAAAACATCCATCAAGAAATCATTATTAAAAATTATATATAAGATTAATAAATAAATAAATAAAAGGAGATTTTTCAAAATGAGCGATGCGTTAACGGAAATTTATCGCGGGACTTATTTTTCACCAAACAAGACCGTTCCTAACAAGAAAAATAACCAAGGAGAACTAATAATGACTAAAAAAGAATTAATTAAAAAAATCGCGGAGGCTCAACAAACCTCCATCACCAAAAATACAGAATTTTACCACACTTTTGAAAAGACTTTAAGCGAAGCAATCACTACTAATGAAGAAGTAGTTTTATCACCTCAAATTGGTAAATTCAAATTAAAATCAAGAAAAGCCCAAATCAGCCGAAACTCTCAAATAGGCCAAAAAATTAAAATTCCTGCTAAAACGGTAGTCACTTTTAAATTATCTAAAACCATTAAAAACCAAGTGAAAGCGTTAATTTTAAAATAACCTCCTTATTTTCTTGCGAAAACCTAAGAAAGGCGGTAATCTATGTCCTTAAACAAAAAAATCTCTTTGAGTTTGCTGGGTTTATTAAGTTCAGGTTTGTTGATTTTATTCATTTTAGGCATCACTCATTCTCATCAACCAACTAAACCCCCAACCTTAACTAACCAACCGTCACCCCCACGCCAACAAGAGATCAACCATCAAATCAAATTAGAACAAGCCAAAATCCAAGAACTTCACCAACAAGATCAAACCTTAAAAACCCAAATTGATGAAAATGTGAAAACTTTAACCGATATTGTTACCAAAATGAAAACTCTCCGAACCGAATTAACTAACAACCCGCAATTACCCCCAAACATGAAAACCCAAAAACACCAACAATTAACCGAACTAAAAACCCAACAACAAAACCAACAAACCTTAATTGATAATTTAATCGCCCAAAGAAAAGCATTAAACCAAAATCAAAAAGCCAAACAAGAAGAATTAGAAAAATTAGCCCAAGCCAAAGCTCAACTCCAAACCTAAGAAAATCTCCAACAACAAATTTTCCGCTTAAACCAAGCCCTTAATTATGTGGAAGCGAATCAAAAAAGAATTGAAGAATTAAAAACGCAACCAGAATATCAAAAAAATCAAACGGAGTTAAAAAATTTCCAGAATTTTCAAATGTTCTTAACGGATCAAAAAATCGCTTTTGAAAAACAAAAGCAAAACTTACAAACGCAATTAAATCATTTACAAGAAAATAAACCACTCTCGCATTTTAAAAAACAAGTGACATTCAAAGATGTTTACGGTATGGAAAGCGAAAAAGAAGAATTAGAAGATTTATTAACTTATTTTCGTACCAACCAATCTTTAATTAACTTCGATCACGTCCGCCCCAAAGGTTATTTACTTTATGGCCCCCCAGGCACAGGCAAAACCTTTTTAATCAAAGCCCTGTGTGGCGAAGCGAATGTGCACTTTATTAATTTAATTCCTGCCAAACTAGATCAAAAATACATTGGGGAAGGCAAAGAAGTTTTAGAAAAAATTTGGCAAGAAGCAGAAAATTATGAGCGTACCATTATCTTTATTGATGAAATTGATGGCTTACCTAATCGCAGTGATCGCAATACTTCTTCGGTGAGCGCCAATATTGTCAATACCCTTTTAGATAAGTTAGATGGCTTTCAGCGCTCAGATAAAAAAATTGTTTTAATGGGAGCCACCAATAATCTTGCGAAAATTGATCCTGCTTTACGTAGTCGTTTTAGTAAAGAAATCTATATTGGACATTTAAAAGATACTGAAATTGAAGGTTATCTAAAACATATTATTGTTCCTTATCAAATTAGTTATCATACTTTCTTAGCTTTAAAAGAGATTGCCCAATTATGCCAAGGAAAAAACTTTTCAAATCGGGATTTAACGACGATCATCGAAGAAGCTTACAAAAAAACCGCTAAATGGCAACAACAAAATCCCCAAACTCATGAAGTGATGTTACCTTCAGACCTCGAAGAAGTTTTAAATTTGAAATTAAAAATAAAACGGGATGCTCAGCAAGTTAAACAAAGAAGAATAGCATGTGAAAACCAATACGCCCAATGGCGTCAAGGCATCTTACAATATTTAGATAACCCAAAAGATGAAACAAAAATTGAATGTTATTATACCTTCCATGGTTTAAATGGCATTAACTATTACCAACGTCGCTATGCTCAAATCCAAGCGGAATTAAATGCTATTAATCAGCAATTAATTAAAATCCACCAAGAAAATAAAATTCCACAATTAGAACAAGAATTAGTCACTTTAAACCAAAAACCTGACAAATACGAACAAACCATTAAGGATAAAAATCAAGAAATCATCGATATTAAAAATAATCTTAAAACTTTTCAAGCTCGTGAAGAAACTTTAAGAAAAGAATTAAAGCTAGTCGAAAATCGTCGTGAACTCCAAAAAGAACCTACTAACTTAGTTTGTTACATCAAAGATCGTCATCCTTTTGACCGCTGGAATAAAGATGGTGATACTTATAAACCATACCACTTTAAACGGATTCGAAACTGCTTCTTTTAATAAAAAAGATGACAGTCAATTATATTTATATGTAAAATTTGAAAAACAACAACACGAAGGTCCAGGTGGCAATTATTTAATCCTTAAATACCAAGGCCCTAAACACTTCTTAGAAGACGACAAGGACTATTATCTTGGCGAGGCTTTTGTTCACGATGATAACTTCGAATTAACCTATTTCCATCTTCACTTTAACCCAAAAAGAAAAACTTTATCCCTTTATCAAGATAAACATCACACTGTATCTCAAAACAATAATAATTAAAAAAATAATAATCCTATGTATAAAATATAATTATGAAAAAAACAAATAGAAAAATTTTACTAATAATTAATTTAATAATTTTAATATTAGGTTTAACTAAA
The DNA here is from genome assembly GCF_002009625.1 of Candidatus Phytoplasma citri. Classification (GTDB taxonomy): domain Bacteria; phylum Bacillota_I; class Bacilli_A; order Acholeplasmatales; family Acholeplasmataceae; genus Phytoplasma; species Phytoplasma citri. The sequence continues at coordinate 11,096 of NZ_MWKN01000001.1, read as the reverse complement.
GGTTTTCATAAACCTTTTTATTCTTTATATTTATTTACACGACAAACTATTTTATTAACCAATATTTATTTTGTTATTTTATATTTACCTGTAAAATCTAAAATAAAAAAAAATTTAAGTTTTATTTGTTTAATTGATTGTTTATTACTTTTGTTTTACAATTTTAAAATAGAAAATAAACATCTTTATCATCAAAGAAATTCTTTTGAAATTTTAGTCGCTCATTTAGAACATATATTTTTACCTTTAATATTTTCATATTATTACTTTTTTTTAAACAAAACATCGTTAAAATTAAAACATTTTTATATTGGGTTGATTCATCCTTTTTTATATTGGATATTATGTGTTATTTGGCGCAAATCCCCTTATCAAATTATAGATTTAAATATAAGTTTAAGTAATTTATTATTTTATGGCTTAATTTTGTCATTAATATCTATTGTTTCTTTAATATTAATTAAAATCAAAAATAAAATTATAAAAAAATAATTTAATAATAAACATTTACTATTTTAATTAAAAGATCCTTTTCAGGGTCTTTTTTTTATTTAACACACAAACTTGGAAAGGAAATAAAAACCTATGTTCATTAATAAAATCTTACCAATTTTACCAAATAATCTCCTTTTATTTATCATTACCTTATTGTTGTTATTTCCGCTAACCACCATTTATTATGTGTTTAAATTTTATCTTTTTACCGTTAAATTAAGTATCCGTCACCTCCAAAAAAGGCATCATGGTCCAATTTTACCAATATTTAACCACCAAGCAACCTAATCATCATGTGGCATCTTTTTAATCCTTGGTTAACCAAGATAAACCATCTGCTTCAGCGAATAAGTAGTTCTTTCTTAACTTACCAAAATCAATGGTTAAATTTAGGTTTATTCACAATTATTTTATTATTTCTTCCCCATTTATTATCTTTAATTGATTTTATCCTTAAAGTTTTTTATCACCTTTTGTGTTTCTTTTATTATTTAGGAAAATATCTGTTATTATTATTGAAAAAAATTTTTAAGAAAGAATAATCATAATGTGCATTAAAAACTTAAATCAACGGACCAAATTATGGTACCAACATCGTAAAAAATATATTAACGCTTCCGAAATCGCTTCCATTACAGGATTAGATCCTTTTCGTTCGCGAGAACAGTTGGTCCATGATAAACTCTTTGGTGCCCCTTTTACCGCTAATCAATATACTCTCCATGGGCAAAAAATGGAACCGATCGCCAGAGCGTTTTTCAGCCAAAAAACTAATTTACCTTTTGAAGATGCTATCTTTGTCGATGATCAAGTTCACCTTTTTTCCGCTTCTTTAGATGGTTATAATGAGGACCAACGAGCAGTTTTAGAAATTAAATGTCCTTTTGTGAATGAAAACCAAGCAGTTTCTAGCACTTGGACTAGTTTTTTAACTTACCCTGAGTTAGAAAATATCCCCAAATATTACTGGGCTCAAGTCCAATGCCAACTTTTTTGTTCCCAAGCAAAATTCGTTTACTTTTTAGTTTATTTTCAGGACACTCATTATTATGTGGTGCGGATTTATCAAGAACACACCTTTATCACGAAAATGATTCAAGATAGTCAAAAATATTTAGCCCTTTTAAACAACACTAAACAAGAATTAGCTCAAACCACTTATTTAAAACAATTAAGTAAAATCAAATAATTAATTAATATTTTGAGACCTTCATCAAGAAGGTCTTTTTTTATGCCTAAAATTGACTTTAAAGGAGAAACTATAATGAAATTAATTGTTTTTGAAGGCTTAGATGGGAGTGGCAAAACAACGCTGATTCAAGCGCTTTTTCAGCAATTAACTCCTTGTCCTCAAGTTTATCAAGGATTAGGCAGTAGCACGATTGGTAAGGAAATTAGAGATTTATTTTTAAATTTTCCCCAAGTAGATTATCTCACCCGTTTTTATTTAAGTTTGGCCAATATGGCTCAAATTCAAGCGGAATTATTTAACAACCACCCATTAATTATCTGCGATCGTTGGTTACCATCTACCTATGCTTACCAATTATTTCCTTTTTCCGAGGAAAAGCGACAACTTTTACCATTAAAAAAGATCTTTCAGATCCATCATGAAACTATCTTAAGCAAACCTGATTTATTAATTTATTTAGATATTGATCCTAGCAGGGGTTTAAAAAGAAAACAAAGCCAACCCCACCACCAAAGTGATTTCATCGAACAAAAAACCGTTAACTTATTTTCAAACCGTTCGTCAAGGATACCAACATTATCTTACTCATTATACTAGGGGCATGAAAAAATTAATCTTAAACGGAAATGATCCCATGCTAGCAAATATCAAAAAAATTATGAAATATTTAGGAGCAAATAATGGCTATTATCACTAAGAAAAAATGTCAAAATGGTAATTTATATATCTATTATAGCAACGGCAAAATTAAAACCATCAAACCTGATGGCACTGTCACTTGGAAAACCAAAAAAATTAAGAATAAAAGACCTTAAAAGGTCTTTTTTTATTGAGAAAGGAAAAAAATCCATGAAGCCATTCACTAATTTAGCTTTTGAACAGATTAAAGTTTTTAAGCCGCAATCTTTATGTGTTCAAATCACAAAACTGATCATCAATCCCACTCTCTTCAATCATCCTTTTCACGAATATATGGTCCAACATCATCATTTCTTAAATCAATATTTCATCAATCACCACTACAACTCCCAAAGTCAAAAAGTAATTCGCGGTAAAATAAATGAATATCTTATTTTATTCTATTTTCAACACCAAGGAATTAGCAATTTATATCCTCAAGCTTATTTATTCTTTATTCCTGATATTAAATTTGATTTAGTGTTATTTACGAAAACCAAACGAATTATCGCGTTTAATTTTAAAACTTGTTTACGGGACCGTTATAAACAAGCCGTAGTCGAAGCCCAACAACTCAAAAAACTCGATACGCGTTTTGAATTTTATTTATTAACTAATAATACGGTAGAAGCCCAAAGATTAAACAAGAAAATTAACCAAGGGAAAATCCTCGGGATTAATCAAGTCATTAACTTATTTTCTCCGCGTGCTAATCACTTCTTACACACTTTAAGGATAAACCAATTTATTCCTTTTCCCGATATTAATATCATTAAAAAAGCCAAAAGGAGTTAAGTGGCCATGTTAACCAATGAACAAAAAGCCCTAAAACAAATTATCACCTATCTAAACCAAAACAAAAGGGAACAATTACAGTTTTATTTTGATCTAATTGATCCCCAATGGTTTTGCGAGCCTCAACATCGTCAAATATTTCAAGCCTTAAAATATTTAACTTTAGAAAAAACCTCTCTCCCCCCAGTGGATCAAAGCCCATCCTCCGCTGCGCTCCTTCCCCAATTACTAACTTATCTCCAAACCCATTTTCCTCAAGATCATTTTACTAACACATCTTTAGCTTTTTTAAATGATGATCTTTGCCAAGAAAATAACTTAGATTGCTTAACTAACTTAAAACATACTTATACCCAAGAAAAACTCTTCCAACAACTCTTAAAAATAATTAAACCTACTTTTGATCATCCCGATCCTTATCATCGCCATCTCTACTACCAAGAAATTTTCGCTAAATTAAGAAAATTTATGGCTTGGATTCCCCACCAGTCCGACCAAACCTTATTCACAATCCCCCAAATGGCTACCGTTCATCCTGAATTTTTTAAAACTGATCGTCAAGCCCAAGAAATGATCCGCGCCGAATATTATCGTTTATCCGAAAACTTCCGTGGTTTAAATCAAACCACTAACGGCTTTAAAAAAGGCCAAGTGATTACGATTGGCGGTTATACGGGTTTAGGGAAAACTAGTTTTGTTTACCATCTACTCTTAGATATTTCCCAAACTAAGTGGCAAGAAACGAATCATTACCCCCATATCTTGGTTTTTTCTTATGAAATGACTTTAGCGGAAAATTTAAGTCGTTTATTAGCGAACTTAACCCAAATCCCCCTCGAAGTTATTTTCGCCAAAAACTGGGAAGAAACAGGAATTTCTCCTGCCCTTTACACGGAAAGGATGAAAATAGTTCAACCCTTCTTGAACAATCTGAAGATTACTTTTAGCTATGATCGTACCAAAAACATTGATTATGTCCTGGATTTAGTTTATCGGCACCATTTAGAACAACAAATAGAAATTGTGGTGATTGATCATCTCCAAATTGCCAAAGCAACTCATCATTTAGAAAATGATCGTCTGGCCATTGACGAAATTATGACGAAATTAAAAAAACTGGCTGTGGAATTAAAGATCGTCGTTATTATTCTCTCCCAATTTTCTCGCGATACTTACCATAATTATTCAGGAAAATCCCCTGCGATTACCGCTTTAAAAGGGAGTGGCGGCATTGAAACCAATTCCGATCTGGTCTTAATGATGGCGGAATTCCAACCGAAATTAAGTAAAACCCGCGAAAAGCCTTTTAATATTTATAATTGTGATTGCCAACAATTATATGCCACAGCGCGTGGTCATGAATCCCAAAAAATCATTGAATTAGCCATTAAAAAGAATCGGAGTGGCGCCAAAAAAGACTTGCTTTATCATTTTGAAATGACTACCCAAACCTTTCAAGAAATCGGTTATGTTTTACCTTATGCTGAAGATGATGATGAAGATGATTAAAAAGAGGAAAAGATGATTGAAAACCAAATAAAAGGAGATGATAAAATCACCATTTTTGATGTTGCCAATTATATTATTAAAACAAATAAAAGTAAAATCACCAATATGAAATTACAAAAACTGGTTTATTATACATATGCTAAATATTTAGTTGAAAATAATCAACCAATTTTTAAGGAGCCAATCGAAGCCTGGCTTCACGGCCCTGTTTTCCCTCATTTATATAACGAATTCAAACATTATACTTATAACCCATTTCTCACGGAACTAAAAAAGGAGAAGAAAAACATTTAACTCAGGCACATTGTGTGTTAATGGATAGAATAATAAAATTATATGGCCAAAAAAAGATCCTAGTTTATCTAATTTGGCACATCAAGAAACTCCTTTTGGCGAATGGCTTGGGATAATAACGAAGATTGGTCTAAAAATGTTATGAAAGACGAAATAATAAAAAAATATTTTACGAAAAATTTCAAAAAAATAAAGTAATCTTAGGGGGTTTCCAAGCTAAATTTCGTTATTCTTTTGTTAAAAAATATTCTCCTTATCAATCAATTCCAGCAAAGACTCTCAAATGAGAGTCTTTTTTTATACCCATTCCCATAGCCACTTTCCAGGGGCTTTTTTGTTTTTAAACAACGATATATATATGATGAGGAGCCAAATCCATGAATTATCAAGAACAAATTTAATACATTCAAAGCCACTTTCCGATGATTGTTTTGTTAAAAAAATTAAAAATTTTACCTCAAAACTTTAATATTAACCACCGTTTCCCTTGTCCCCTTCATCAAGGCCAAAATCCCACTTGTTGCCATTTCACTTCCACTAACAAAATTCATTGTTGAAAATGTGGGAAAGATTATGATATTGTTGATGTTTATCTGGCGCTGAGAGGAAGCAAAAACTTTTCACAAGCCCTCATTAGAATTAATAACTTTATGAAAACTCAAGAATTTAAAACTTTAGTACACCAAGAAAAATCAATAACGAAAACTACTACTAATCCTTGGCAACAACCATCTCCTCCTTTGAAACCAAAACAACCAGTTGACGAACAAAAAATTAATGTTAAAAAGCAACAATTATTTCAAGAAATTTCACCTTTATTCAACCAAATTCGTGATCATTATCATTATTTGTTAACTGCTAATCGCAATAACGAAAGTCAACTAGGATTAACTTATTTAACTCAAAAACGAAAATTAACTCTAGAAACTATTAAAGAATTTAAACTAGGTTATGCCCCGTTATCTGATAAACCCTTATCTTTCCGCTTCCTCAATTACTGTCAAAAGCAAAAGATTAATCTGGATCAATTATTAGAATATGGCTTGATCAAAGCCAAAACTAGTCGCCAAGGGAAAAAATATGTTCACGATACTTTTCATGGTTCGATCATTATCCCCATTGAAAATGGTTATCAGCAAACCTTTCATTTTTATCAAAACCATTTCCGCGAAGTTTCTTACTTTCAACCCAAATATCAAGCTTTAACTAATTTTAGTCAAACTCCCACTTTTCATTTCAGTTATCGTTTTTTCGCAGCGTTACCAGATATTAAAAAAACGAAAATCCTTATTATTCATGAAGGTTTTTTTGATGTGATAAGTTGTTGGCAAAACAATATTAAAAACGTGGTTGGTCTCATTTGTGTCGCCCAATTACTTTCCCAATCCCAACTAGAAATTATTAAAAAAGAAAAGTTTAAAGTGATTATTGCCTTAGATAATGACGAAACAGGCCAAAAACGGAGTGAAGTTTTGGGCGAACAACTAACTTCCCAACAAATTCCTTATAAAATCCGAAGAATTTTGCCCCCTTACGACCGAACTTGTAAAGATGTTGATGATTTATTAAGACAATTCGGAAAACAAGCTTATCAAAAATGTTTTTTAGACCCTTACCTCACTTATGAAGAGGCGAAAAAGAATAACCTAACCGATTTAGCGATTCGTTATTTTGGCGAAGACCGCGTCATTATTAAAAATTAAATCTAGGACAAAAAAAAGAACGCACTATAACTGTTTGTCAAGAAACTAGCTTATATTATTTAAAAAAATTAAATTAGTAGTAAAAAATTTAAACCCCAAGGAGACAAAAGATGAAAAATAACACCCATCAAGAAATTAGCATGGGGGGGAGAAATAACCAAACCACTCCCAATGATTAACCCCCGTTAAAAACTTGTTAATCAGCTTAAAAAACCGATTTAATTAATCTCACCATTGTTGCCCATTCCAAAAAGAAAAATACTTATCAAGAGGCGAATTATCGTCCGCGAAATCAAACCCTTTTTGTGGATTCCCGCATATTAGAAGAAATTAAATAATTAAAAATTGCCTTAATTAAAGATAATTTATCTGCTAGTAATAGTAAACTATTACTTACGGATTTAACCCCGCTTAAAAGCCATAATAATCGCCTTCAAAACCACTATCCCCTTTTCCAAATCAATTATCAAAATGAAAAGAAAAATCAGATCAAAACATTAATTGGCAAAATCGATGTTTCTAAATTAGTAACTTTACAATTATATCCTCTAGATCCGAATAAGTTAGATAAATATCATAAACCTATCAAAACTAACTATAAAAAGGGTTTAAATATTATTTATTATCGTCAAGAAGATTTAAAATTTATCCAATCTTTTTTGACTAAAGCTCCACAAGGTTATCGGGTGAAAAAGTTACGTCCTGATTATAAAAGATATTTAAAAAAAGAAAAATCATAAAATTAACTCATCATTTTATCATCATTCACTCATCATTTTATCATCATTCACTCATCATTTTATCATTATTTGCCTTTTTAAATAACCTAGTTAAACATTAGCTTCTTGAAGGAGGGATACTTTATATTTTATATCGATAATGATACTCGATATTTGATATTATCGCATCATCATTCTTAATCATTATTGTTATCGATATCATAAAATCGATATCATAAAATCCTTGCGTAAGAAAATAATTTGGTTCTTTTAATTATATTAATTTTAAATTTATTTAAATTTTTAAAAAATGGCCTAACCAAGGTTAGTGTGTTTGTATATTGACTAAAATAGTGCTAAAACGCTATTTATTAAAATTATAAAATCTTTACATATAACAATTAAAGTAAGTAATGATTTAATAAAAGAAATAAAATGAATATAAGCGGTTTTGTTTAGATGATTAATATTAGTGGGAATATTTTTATCTCTTAAGCCATAAAACCTATAATTTTTAAACCATATAAAATATAAAGGAATTAAAAAATTAACAAAAATCCCATATAAACTCCAAAAAAATAATACTATTTCAATAAATTTAATAAAATTATTCATGATCAATTAACTCCTTTTTATAAAATTTTTACCTAGTATTAATAACGATTAGGAATTGTTTTTGTACTAGACAAAAACATAATTATTTATTTTATTATCATAAATATATTTAATAAAAAAGCAATTTTGATTGTTCATAAATAATTATTTATTTAGTTTGATTAATTAATCTTAGTCTTAAGTTGAGATTTTTTTTCTTGATAATTTTGTAAATAATGAAGGGGACTTTGATAATTAAGTTTCTTGATAGGCCATTTGTGATTATAAAAACTTTTAAAAGTTTGAATTTTTTTTATTATTTCCCCAAAAGAATAGTGATACCAATCTCCATAACGACTTTTAAACCACCCTTTTAAATTACTAAACCAGGATTCGATCGGGGCATTATCATTGGGACAACCAGGGCGGGACATACTAATTAAAAAGCCTTTTTGTTGTAAAGTTTGTTGCCAAATGCGACTACTATAACTACCACCCCGATCCGAATGAATAATACAAGGTTTATTTAGCGAAGGTAAAACTTAAAAGTCGCTTTAATTAACTTTAAATTAGGTTTTAAACTAGTTTTTAAACTTAAAATCTCTTGATGATAACCATCTAAAATAACTGAAACCCATAATAATCCTTGGGTTGTTGGGAAACAAGTTAAATCGGTATAAAGTTTGGTCAAAGGTTTATCGGTAACAAAATGGTTTTTGATTAAATTAGGTTGATAAGCGACATGTTGGTGAAAAATTTGGTTTTTCGTATGCGGACGTCGCCATTTCATTAATCAATTATTAGTTTTCATAATTTTTAAAATTATTTTATGATTGACAATTTCTTGAAAAAATTCTCGATATAAAACCGTAATTTTGCGATAACCACAAGCATAATGATACTTTGGACATAATAACCCCACTCTTTTAGTAATTAATTGGTAACGATGTTGACGTTTTTGTTGAGCTTTTTGACTTTTCCGCCAATAATAATAAAGATGCCTTTTGATTTTTAAAAGATTTAAAATCTGGGTAATCGTTAAAGTTTGGCGGTAAACTTTGACTAAAAGTAACATTATTTTTGATAAATCGGGGCGTTGATAAAGAATGATTGTTTGTAATAATTCAATTTGTTTCGGGATTAACATGCGCAACTTTTTTCCTTTATTTAAGATAGTGCCATTTTACCATCCTTATCGGAAATAAATGAGCTAAAATGAAAAAATAATTTATTTTAGAGGCGATTTTTTTCTTTTTTTTGGTTAACTAATAAGTGAGGAGGTAAAATAATTTTGGTTTTTGTCTTGAGTAACTTTTATTGGATATTTAACTTTCTACAAATAGCGCAGTTCCAAAAAGTTTGGTTCACGAGAAAAGCTGAGATATTTCCGACTTAAATAGTGATTGAGATGATTATTAATATTCTTAAAAGTTGTCACAAAATATGGGTTCAGTGCGTCCTTTCGACCGTTGGAATAAAGAAGCCATTACTTATGATATGACCACAGCCAATGGATTTAAATTTTCTCTTTTTGATAAAGAAGTTGACAGTCAATTATATTTATATGTAAAATTTGAAAAACAACTCAACGAAGGCCCAGGAGGTAATTACTTAATCATTAAATACAAAGGCTCTAAATGCTTCTTAGACGAAGACAAAGACTATTACCTTGGCCGCGCATGGTTGGAAAATTCAGAATTTAAAAACGAAATTTTCCATCTCCACTTCAACCCTGTCCGTAAAACTTTATCTCTTTACCAAGGTAAACACAATAACGACAAAGCCCGAGAAGCCGCATATAATAAAAGAACCAGCAATGACTGGTGATAAAAAAAGAATAAAAATAAAAGGAGTTTTAATTAATGATTAAATTACAAAATCAATTTAAAATAATAGGTTTTTACTTATTTGTTTTATTAGGATTGTTATTAATAACTAATAATCATAAAATTATGGGAATGGGTAATAATAATTCATCAAATGAACTTAATGAATTAAACGAAAAATTAAATAAATTATTAGAAGAACAAGAACAAAATATAGCTAAAATTATAAATATTGAATATCATGAAGAAATAATGTTAGAATCTTTTAATAATAAAATTCGTTTAAATCATGAAGCTATTAATGAAGTTAAAGGACGTATTCATACTTTAACCGAAAGAAACATAATTGATGAACAAATGAATAATTTTATTGATAAACGTAACGATACAATTATTCAAATATTAAATTCTAACGGTAATGTTCAAATTCAAACTATTTTAGAACTTATACATCTAAATAGACAAGTCGGTTGTTTAAATAGAAGAGAACAAAGATTAAATAATTTTTTAAAAATTTATCAAAAAGATAACCAAAATAATGCATCTACTAGTTATTAATAATTAATAAAATCATCTAAAGAATAATTTAATATAAACATTTACTATTTTAATCAAGACCCTTCAGGGTCTTTTTTTATTTAACAACAACACAAACTTAGAAAGGAAACAAAAAAACTATGTTAATAAAAAAAATCTTTTCATCTTTACCTAGTAATTTCATCTTTTTCATCATTACTTTGCTTTCGTTTATTCCCGTTATCATCATTTATTATGTCATTAAATTCTATCTTTTCACTGTTAAACTAAGTATTCACCAATTAAAACAAGGAATAGTGGTTCAATTTTACCAATATTTAACAACGAAGAAACCAAATCATCATGTGGAATTTAATTAATACTTGGCTAACTAAGTTAAATAATGTTCTTAATATTATCAGCCATTATTTCTTCACTTATCAAAATCAATGGTTAAACTTAGGTTTATTAATGATTATTTTACTATTTCTTCCTCATCTTTTATATTTAATTGATTTTCTTTTTAAATGTCTTTATCACCTTTTTTGTTTCTTTTATTATTTAGGAAAATATCTTTTATTATTATTAAAGAAAATATTTAAGAAAGAATAATTATGATGCGCATCAAAAACTTAAATCAAAGTACCAAATTATGGTATCAACACCGAAGAAAATATATTAACGCTTCCGAAATCGCTTCCATTACAGGATTAGATCCCTTTCGTCCCCTGGAACAATTAGTTCGTGATAAACTGACTAAAGCTCCACAAGGTTA